>NZ_JAUBQS010000018.1:0-122726 GCF_036701355.1 Microcoleus sp. Pol12B3 | reverse complement strand
GAGCGGAATGAAGCGAAAGTTTCACGTTCCGTTTTGAAGGAGAGGTAGGAGTGGCAACACCCCTATCGACTCTAACACTTAACGCTTATATTGAAAAGGCTACACACAACGCCACAGGAGAAAACTGACGCATGGGTAAAGTAGTTGGCATTGACCTCGGAACAACAAACTCAGTAGTAGCCGTCATGGAAGGCGGCAAACCGGTTGTGATTGCCAATGCAGAAGGGATGCGGACAACTCCCTCGGTAGTCGCTTTCACAAAGGAAGGAGAACGCCTGGTGGGACAGATGGCCAGACGCCAGACTGTTCTCAACCCGCAAAACACCTTTTACGCCGTTAAACGGTACATCGGACGCAAATATACCGAACTGACTCCAGAATCAAAGCGCGTCCCTTACACAACTCGCCGGGACGAAAACGGGAACATTAAAATCAAGTGTCCCCGCCTGAAAAAAGATTTTGCCCCAGAGGAAATTTCGGCGATGGTTTTGCGGAAACTGGCCGATGAAGCCAGTCGCTATCTCGGACAAGAGGTAACGGGGGCTGTAATTACTGTTCCCGCTTATTTCAACGACTCGCAGCGACAGGCGACGCGCGATGCGGGACGAATTGCCGGACTTGAGGTCAAACGGATTTTAAATGAGCCGACAGCGGCTTCTTTGGCTTACGGTTTGGAGAGGCGAGAAAGTCAAACTATTTTAGTGTTTGATTTGGGCGGCGGTACTTTTGATGTGTCGATTTTAGACGTGGGAGACGGAGTATTTGAAGTTAAAGCAACTAGCGGCGACACTCAATTAGGTGGCAATGATTTTGACTCCAAAATAGTTGACTGGTTGGCAGATCAATTCTTAGAAAAAGAAGGAATTGATTTGCGTCGCAACCGCCAAGCTTTGCAGCGCTTGATCGAAGCGGCAGAAAAAGCCAAGATTGAACTGTCGGGAGTCGGTGTCACGGAGATTAATTTGCCGTTTATCGATGCGAATGAAGATGGGCCTTTGCATCTGGAAACGCGGCTGACTCGCGGTCAATTTGAGGGGTTGTGCACAGATTTGGTGCAGCGGCTGCGGCGACCAGTCAAACAAGCTTTGGCGGATGCAAATTTGAGTCCTTCTCGCATTGATGAAGTTGTGCTAGTCGGCGGTTCGACTCGCATTCCTTTGGTGCAGGAAGTGGTTCGCAGTTTGATAGATCGAGAACCAAATCAAAATGTGAATCCCGATGAAGTTGTGGCGGTGGGTGCGGCAATTCAAGCGGGTATTTTGGGTGGGGATGTCCGCGATGTGCTGCTGTTGGATGTGACGCCGCTGTCGCTGGGTTTGGAAACTATCGGCGGGGTGATGAAAAAACTGATTCCGAGGAATACTACTATTCCCGTCAGGCGATCGGACATTTTTTCGACTGCTGAAAACAACCAAACTGTGGTAGAAATTCACGTGATCCAAGGGGAACGGGAATTAGGCAGAGATAATAAGTCTTTGGGACGGTTTAAACTAACTGGAATTCCGCCGGCACCGCGAGGGATTCCGCAGGTGCAAGTAGCTTTTGATATTGATGCTAACGGGATGCTGTTGGTGACTGCTTTGGACAAAACAACCGGCAGGGAACAAAGCATTACTGTGCAAGGTGCTTCGACGCTGACTCAGCAGGAAGTGAATCAAATGATTCGCGATGCGGAACAATTTGCTCAAGCCGATAAGTTGCAGCGGGAAAAGGTGGAAAAACGCAATCGCGCTGAAGCTTTAGCTTATCAAGCCGAGCGGCAGTTGCGGGAAGTTGCGCTCGATCGCGGAATGCAGTTTGCTCAAAGAACCCGCCAGCGAATTGAAACTTTAATTCGTGAATTGCGAGACAGTTTGGAACGCAATGATGAGCGGGGAGTTGACCAAGTTGGTTCGGATTTGCAGGATGCTCTTTACGATTTGAGCCGGGAAGTTTCCGCGTTTGCGATGGATGACGATGATGACGATTTCTTTGAGTCTGTGAAGCGGACTTTTACGGGCGACAGTACCAAGCGGCGCAGCGATGACAGCAGCTATTATACCAATCCTAAGCCGTACAGGCGATCGACTGTCGATCCAATTCCCGATCGACCCTACGATCGACCCTACGATCGCACCGGCGATCGCATGGGCGATCGTATGGGCGATCGTATGGGCGATCGTAGAAGCAGTGCTAATCGCCCCACTCGCCCTTATCAAAATCAAAGCGACGATTGGGATGATGACGACGATTGGTTGTAATTAGTGGTTAGTCATTAGTCCCTAGTCATTAGTCCCTAGTTTGAAGCAGGGAAGCAGCATGACTAATGACTAATGACTAATAATTAATAACTAATGACTAATAACTAATGACTAATGACTAACTATGCAGAATTTTCGCAATTACTATCTAATTTTGGGAGTGCCCAAAGATGCCACGGCTGATGAGATAAAAAAAGCCTATCGACGGCTAGCCAGACAGTTGCACCCTGACGTAAATCCAGGTGATAAATCTGCTGAAGATAGGTTTAAGGATATTAATGAAGCTTATGATATTCTTTCCGATATAGACAAGCGCGCTCAATACGATCAGTTTAGTAAATTCTGGAAACAAAAGGGATTTCAAGGAAAGCAAGGGGTGCGACTTCCCAATTTCAAAACTTGGGGAAATGGTAAAACTACCCGCAAAAAACCGGCCGAGGATGTCGATTTTAGTGATTACTCGGATTTTAATAAATTTCTCGACCAAGTGCTCGGAAGGCGCCGGGAAGTGAGGATGGCGACAGCTAATGATACAGCGGGAGTAGCCTCCTCTGAACCGTGGAGTACGGCTTCTAAGAAAACGAGTTATGTTGCTAATTCTCGCCCACCGAGAAGGGATTTCGACGATCGCGAAATGCGACGAGAAACAGAAGATCGCGAAATGCGACGAGAAACAGAAGATCGCGAAATGCGACGAGAAACAGTCGATCGAGAAATGCGACGGGAGATAGTCGATCGAGAAATCAGAAGGGATATAGCCGATCGCGAAATGCGACGGGAAATTAGAGAAACAGTCGATCGCGAACCAAGAAGAGACATTGAAGCCAGGCTAACTCTGCCTTTGGAAAGGGCTTATTCGGGCGGTACTGAGCGAATTCGTTTGGAAGACGGGCGAGCGATCGAGGTAAATCTGCCTCCTGCTATGGTATCAGGCCAGCGGATTCGCTTGCGAAATCAAGGTATTGGCGGCGGAGATTTATATTTAAAAATCACGGTTTCTCCCCATCCATTTTTTCGATTGGAAATGTCGGATGTTTGCTGCGAATTGCCACTGACTCCCAGCGAAGCGGTGTTAGGCGGAGATATTGAAGTACCGACGCTGGACGGCTTGGTAAAGATGAAATTGCCACCGGGAGTAACGTCTGGAAAGCGGTTGCGGCTGGCTAACAAGGGCTATCCGACAGGAAATGGTGATCGGGGCGATCAATTAGTAGAAATTCAGGTGTTAATTCCCAAAGAAATTAGTGAGGAGGAACGGGAATTATACGAAAAGTTGCGGCAGGTTGAGTCTTTTAAACCGCGTCAGGATTTATCGGTTTAATGTAGAGTAAGCAAGGCGCCAGTTTAATTTTCTAGGGGCGCAATAATGCGCGCCTTACTACTAATTGTGTACGAAAAATTAGGAGATGCTTGGCTAAATTTTACTGACATATCACATTTAGCCACTTGGCTGTAAATAGATGATATCAAATCCGTGGGCATACCAATTATTCCTCTTATTCCTCTCTCTCTTCTCTAACTCAGCGCCCTCTGCGGCCTCTGCGGTTTAATAATTCCGAAACAACCGTAAACGATAGGATTTGTCGCCAGAATAGCCGTTAGCGCAGCCCTCGAAGAGGATCGCACTTTCAGCAATCCTGAATCGCATAAGTAAAATTACTGTTGTGATTATTCCTGAACTAGCAGAGAATTAAAACTAAGGTAATTTTCCCACAATCAGGAGCAGTCTGCAGCGATGACTCAAATGGCCCCTCAATGCAACAATCTGCAAGAGCAAGTTGACTCTTTACTGCAACTGCTGCGTCAGGAATCATCTTTGCGAAAACAAGATATCACGGCGGTACAAGCTTCTCTGAAAAAGGCAATTTCTCCTGAGTTTGAGATTGTGTTTGCTGGCGCTTTCAGTGCGGGAAAATCAATGCTAATTAATGCTTTGCTGGAGCGGGAATTGCTCTACAGTGCAGAAGGACACGCGACAGGTACGGAATGTTATATCGCCTTTGCTGAGCCGGAAAAAGAGCGCGTTGTTCTCACTTTTTTGAGCGAGTTTGAGATTAGCCAGCAAGCTTCTGTGCTTTGCCATCAGCTAGGTTTAGCTACTGAAATTAATATTAATCAAACAGATGTAGTGTCGCTGTTGTCTCAGGGATGTAACATAATTATTGAGAGGGAAGGCGGCGAAAATAAATCCGAGGTAGCCAAAAAAGCTAAGGCTTTGATGCTGCTGTTAGAAGGTTTTGAGGCTAATCGCGATCGCATCCAAACTCTCGAAAACGCTACCTACTCGATGGAACAGTTTAACTTTTCCAATCTCAAGGAAGCTGCTAGTTATGCCTGTCGCGGTAGTAACAGTGCTGTACTCAAGCGAGTGGAATATTACTGTTATCATCCGCTGCTGGAAGATGGGAATATTATTATCGATACGCCGGGAATTGATGCGCCGGTGCAGCGGGATGCAGAATTGACTTATGATAAAATTGAAAGCCCCGATACTTCGGCAGTTGTCTGTGTTTTGAAAGCGGCTTCGTCTGGGGAAATGACGACGGAAGAAACCGAGTTGATGGAAAAAACACGGGGAAATCCGGGAATTCGCGATCGACTGTTTTACATTTTTAACCGCATTGACGAAACTTGGTACAACACGCAACTGCGACAGCGCTTAGAAAATCTGATTAATTCCGACTTTCGCGATACTGCGAGAGTTTACAAAACTAGCGGATTGTTGGGATTTTACGGGAGTTTGATTCGAGGGACAACAGGGCGCGATCGCTTTGGTTTAAATACAATCTTTGCCAGCAGTCAAGGGCGAGTTTCTGGAGATGATAAATTAGATTCTGAATTGCTCGGTAATAGTGAAGAAACTCCGCAATTTGTTAGTGAATTTAATCGCTACTGTGCGAATTCCGGCAAGTTATCTCCAAGCAAATTTCGCATTTCAGTTAACAGTTACGAAACACCCAATGAAAACTACGTGCGGATTCTTGCAGAACAAGGACAACCATTAATTGCTCAATTAATTCAAGATAGCGGTATCGAAGATTTTCGCACAGCCATCACCCGTTACCTCACAGAAGAAAAACGCCCGCAACTGTTCAAAAATTTAGCTGACGACTTAGAAGACTTGTGCATTCAACTGCGGAAACATTACCAAACAATTCAGCGGAATTTGGACAGCCAGCCCCGCGAAATTGAAGCAATGAAAGCACAAGAACTTTTGCGGCTAAATCAAGAATTGCAGCAAGTCGGACAGGATTTTCGGGAACATATCGCCGAAGAAGTCAATGAAATGATTATGAATAAATGCGATATTTTCGATACAGACTTTCGGCAACTGCAATCTCGGATGATCCGGCGCTTGGATGAATTGTTAGATGGATTTTCTGTTGAGGCGGCTTACGGACGCACTTTGCGGAATCATCCCCGCAATGCGACAGCACCTTTAATTGCTGTTTTAGTTGAGGCACTTTACTATTTAGCCAATCAGTTGGAAGATATTTTAGTAGAGGCTACTAAGTCACTTGTTGATAATTATTTTCAGTATTTGAAAGATAGCGTTCGCAAGTCGGAATACTATCGATTACTCTATCGGTTGTTGGGGAACGATGGGGGAATTGAACAGCAGTTAGAGGAGTTATCAAAGCGGGTTTCTGATGCTTTGGTAAATGCGGCGGGCGTTGAGTGCGATCGCTACGTGCGAGAAAGTCCCCGTTTTTACGACGAAGGCACATTTTCCATTTATCAATTCCGGGAAACATTGCAGCAAACTTCTCAAGGTTTCGACTGCGAAAACATGGTGGACGCCCAACCGGCAATTCGGCAATTATTGCGGCTAGATTTTGAGCCGAAAGTATCGAGAACTATTCGGCAAACTTTCCGCCAAACTGTCAACCAAACCCTGAAAGAGCATTTGTTGCCGCTGGCCCAAAAGCAAGCTGATGATATTTTGCAGAAATACAGTCAAGCCCGCGATTATTTGGAGCAAACTTTGGCACAGGAGGCGGAGGAAAAGATTGCTGGGAATCTGCGGCGGCAAGCTGAGAATGAAGAAAAGATCAAAGAGTACGATCGGGCGGTTTCTGGGATTAATAGTTGTTTGCAGGCGATGAAGTTGCACGAGCATTTGTTGCCTGTAATTGGACAAAATGATAGCGTTTCGGTGGATGGTGAATGATTGAAATTTTGGCGATTTCCGATCGCCGGGATTCTTGCTAAAAGAGAGATACTACTCTAAAATAGTTAGGATGACCGTTTCCAAAAAGTAGATATTAATATGGAAGATAAATTTGATTTGCACAACTGCGGTAATGAGGATGCTTTATCTTTTGGTAACGCAATGCTTAAAGTAGAAAAACTCAAGGAAACAGTAAATGAAGTTATGCCAGAATATGGATTAGGACAGACACTCAATAAGTCGTTAAGCCAACAGAAACTAGATATTGATGTAGGTTTAGATACTGACGAAAAACCTAATGCTTATGAAAACTGGTTTGGTAAAGGTATAGATTGTGAAATTCTCAGAGTGGGTGCTCAGGGCTGGAAGAAAGGAAAGATTAAGCTCAAACTCAATGTCACTATAGAGTTTTGCCCCGACGAACCCGAAGTAGAAGAAACACCAGAAAACAACGAGTCAGAAACTAGCCAACCAGAATCCCCCCTCGATGATTTGCGCCGCCAACTTCTCAATCAAGAAAACTCACCCAGCTAATCCATCAAACATCCGCGTTAATTCGCGTTCATCTGCGGTTAAAAATCATCATGTCTAAAACCCCTAGAATCCCGATTCCCCCAGAAGTCAGAAAATATGTATTTACTCGCAATAAATACCAGTGCCAAAGCTGCGGCCAAACGAAACTAGAAACCCAACTGACGATCGATCATATCATCCCCCTAGCGCGCGGCGGCAGCAACGACATCAGCAACTTGCAAACCCTCTGCGGCACCTGCAACCAAAAGAAAACCGACAAACTAGACCCCCGCTTCCGCCGTCACTTTGACCTTTGATTTTGATATTTAACAGTATAATAAAATCAGCATTATTCATCTCTCTCTTCTCTTCCTCTGCGTCCTCTGTGCCCTCTGCGGTTAAAAAATCCTACCATCGATAATACCGATAAGGATCATCCCCATTCTCAAAATCCGTTCTGTAATCCCAGTGATAAAACTCCCGACTCGAACCATTAAACACAGAACCATCCGCCTTAAAACTCGCCCCTAAATTAGCCAAAATCTGAGCATTTGCCCTGGTTTGCCGCCAGCGAGTAAAACGCAAATAAGTCTTAGTATCAGCATTCAAACTGTCCGGTTCAATCTGAGAGAAAATCGCCACACCCTTGCCAACTTTTACCCGACTTAACAAACCGTCAGCACCGACTTCTCCCCCAGACTTAATCAACCAAGTATCATAAAAAGAGCGCGATCGCAAATCTGAGGCGCTAACCCCCTTCACCTCATCCCAACTCGGAACCGCCAGCGAACCGCCGAAATCCTTCGCTTGCTGCAAATCCACGCCCAAACCCGCAGCAGGCACTTGACGCGGCAGGAAAAACGCCTTCCCGCCAGCATTCAAATAACCGCGCAAATCTGCATCTTTCAGATTCGCTTCTCTCCCCACAATCACCAAACCAACATCATTAGAAAGCGAACTAGCACGCTGATAAATTACCCCCAAACTATCCAACTTTTGGGCATCTTCATCTCCCCCTATTAAAACCACTTTATCCGGCTTTCCAACCACCGGAGAATTCATCCCGTAACTCACAATTTGTTGCACTAACTGCGCCGCCCCAGCATCTACAGAATAATGGTCTTCCAAATCCAACTCGTTTAAAATCAGCCGCCCTTTTCCGTAATCCAATTCCATCAGCGGCGAATAAGCTAAATCAAACTCAGATTCCAAAATTGGGCGCCAACCGCTGCGGTGCGGCTTCTCAATAGAAGCGCTACTGACACCGCCGCGATTTCCCCAATGCCAGCCGTACCAAGGTTTATTTGCCGGACTCAAATTAGGGCCAGTTTGGATCGTATCTGGATAAGCTTCAACCAGCGTGCTTTCCCCCACCCAATCCCGCAAATCTTCACTGTCTAAACCGCTAATTGCCGGATGGTTGCTGTCAACTGGATAAGCGCGGCGGCTGACGTGGGCAGCAACCCGGAAACCCGTATTTTCCAGCCATTGCCTCCGCTGAGGAAACACAATTGCTTTGCCGCCGTTTCGCACAAAATTTTCTAAACTTCCCGGCACTTTTTCCCCGCTAGAAAATGCTTCTCTACCGATAATTAATAGCGATGAAACTTGCGAACCGTTCCACGGTACAAGCTGATAACCTAACTGTTTTAACATTGCCGAGGTTTTGCCCGCTGGATCGAAAATTGTCACCGAATCTTTGATGTTAGATTGTTTGGGAAAAACGCGGAAAGCAAATGTATCAGAATGCGATCGCTCGCCCACCCGTGCCGTCAAGCGAATTTCGCCGTCAGCCTTGCTAGAAATGGTATTTGGCAAATTTACGCCTATTGGGAAAAATAACGTGCCTGCCGGAGCAATTATCCCTTTGTTATCGCCTTTTTTTACTTCTTTTCCCCCTACCCAAACCTGCCACTTAAACGAAAATTCTTGCGCCGCCCGCGTATCGTTAATTAACACTACTTGCTTTGCCAGTTTTCCGCCTACAAACAAATTGCGATCTTTCGCGGTAAAAGCCGGGCTAGCACCAGCAATCCAAGCCAAAGTCGAGCTATTATTCTTCATAATTGCCTCGCCCCCTGGATGAACAGTGTAAGCTTCCGGCTGCAAATAATTCAGAAGATTATTCGAGATTTGCTTCAAATAAACTCCCCGGCGACCCGGTAGAAATGCCCCAATCTCCACCTTTTTTCGACCAGCTTCGGAAACTTCCCAACCATGTCCGTCATTCCAAGGAATCATCCCCCCAGACATTCCAAAAGTCCGCCAACTCCGCCAAGTATTTGTACTGAATAAGTGCTGCAACTTTTGAAAAGCTGGTGCAAAATCTAACTCTTTTTTACCATGCCAGTTTTGATACTCCTGACCGCTGACAAACTGCTCGCGAATTTTAGATTTATAAACGGCCGTTTCCCAATCGTAAGCCTGCTTGCCAAAATAAATTGCGGCAAACTCAGTCATCCAAGGTTCGCTGAGAATCACCTGACCAAAACCTTTGCGGTTCCGCATCATCGTTGCGTGCAGAGGAGTCCCAAACTCGACTGCCATGTAGGGCATTTCTCCGGTTTTACTCCACTCAGAAATCCACTCTTCCCGTTCTTGCAAGGGAATCATATTTAAATAAGTATTCAGCGCATAAACATCACCGAAGTGGGCGCCTTGGTGTACCATCACAGGTCTGGTTTGGTCTGCCGATTTAATCGCACCTATAGCGTCATTTCCTAGGGGAGTGTTCACCCGCAAACGCTGGTTTTCTGAGGGGCTGAGAGTTCCTTCTACTTTGCTTTTGCCGATGCGACGGGGATTTAGGTCGTCAGCGTTGCCGAAAAAATTAGGACTTGTCGCCCACATTAATACTGATGGATGATTGCGGTAGCGGCGCATTTCTGTCACCATTCGGGCTTTCCAGCGGTCGTTCCAGTAAGGGTTTTTCCACTTGCCGTTCCAAGCGATAGGACTAATATCTAAAGCGGGGGCCATAATGGGAAAACCTTTGAGGTCTGCTCTTTCGGAAAATAACTCTCTGAAGTGCCATCTACCCCGTTCGTCGTGATTCCAAGGCCACATTTCTGTTATGTTAAAACCTGCTTTTACGTAGCCATCAATTAGGCTATCAGCAACTTCTAATGTCCCGCCTTGCCAAGTATCCGAGTGCAAGATTGGTCGCAGCCGAAATTCAGTTCCGTTTAAGAAAAATTTGCGCCCTTCTATCCAAAATTCGCGGAAGCCAAAAGGTTGGTAGTATTGCGTGTCTATGCCGCTGCCTTTTACTTCTAATTGCAGGGTGTAAAGGTTGGGTTGCCCGACATCCCAAAGACGGGGATTTGGCCAATTCCACTGAACTTGTAGGGTTTGAATGGGTTTAGCTTGAACCTTAGCATTTGCGGTGAATTTTTGTTGTACTTTGCCTTCTTCGTCGAGCATTTCCGCGATTAATTCAACTTGACCGTTTTGGGCAACGTCTTTGAGTTCTACATCTAATTTAACTTGCTTTTTTCGGGTGGAAGTTTGGACGAATACGTCGCTAATTAGCGGGCCTGGGGGAAGGCTCAGAAGTCGCACTTCGCCGATGATTCCCCGCGATTGCAAGTTGAATTTTTCTGTGTAGATTTCTGTGGGGCCCATGATGACGGCTTTTTCCTTTTCATCGGATACTGCCACCACTAAAATAGATAGGGTGTTTTGACCTGGTTTTGCTACTTTGGTAATTTCAATAGTGCCGTAAGGCCAGGGGATTTCACCGCAGTTAATGCCGTTGACAAAGATGACTGCATCTGTGCTGACTCTGGCTAAGTCGAGAAAAATTCGGCGGTTTGTCCAGTCGTCGGGAATGTCTATATTTCTCTGATACCAAGCTTTTGATAGTTGTTTACTGTTGAAGTTTTCCCAATCTTTGCCGCTGCCGCGAGTGATGATTCCGGGTACGGATTCGTTGTTTTCTTTTTGCCAGTCTCCGGGTACTTGGATGGAACCCCAATTTGGGGAGACGGGGGGGTTTTGGGGGTTGCCAACTGCGGGGACAAATTGCCAAGTTCCGTTGAGATAGATTTGGGATCGTTTGTTGTCGATCGCCCCGGCGGCCAGGGTGGTAAGATTGGGGAAGCCGATCGATATCGCTGAGTTGCTGGCGAAGTTGGGATTTTGCAGCGCGTAACCGACAAATCCAAAGAGGGTGGCTGCTGCGAAAAATAACCCGATAATTTTTGCCAGCTTGTGATTCACTCGCTTATTGCTCCCAGAAATTAGATAATCTAATTTTTCCCTGAATCTATGATAGCAGTTGATTCAGCATAAATCCCCCTGCCAATCTGTCTCTGGGAAGATGGCACAGGACCGACAAATGTGGTTTTGTATAGAAAAAATAAATACTTAGTTTTAACTAAGTTTTAACAAGGTTGTTTCATCAACATAAGCAATAGTGCGATCGCGCCATCGCTACAGGTCAACAAAAATGAGCGAGTTTGAGGTCTTGCCCTTACCCATTAAATCTTACAGTATTGCTACATTTAGTGCCGGCACCGCTTTACTGCTGACAACTCTGTTACTGTTTTCCTTCCAGGCAGCTCCTGCAATCTTACTTTTGGCCGCTGCAATGGTTAGCGCTTGGTATGCTGGCTTAAAGTCCGTAGCACAAGAACTAGAAATAGAACGTAATATTATTTCCAAAGTAATTGACACGACGGCTTGCTTAATTGTAGTTCTCGACAGCCAAGGACGGATTGTCCGCTTTAACCAAGCTTGCGAAAAAACTACAGGCTACTCGACAGCAGAAGTAATCAATAAATATGTGTGGGATTTGTTCTTAATTCCCGAAGAAATTGATCCAGTTAAAACTGTTTTTACCAAGCTAAAAGTCGAAAATTATAACAGCGAATATCAAAACTATTGGCGCACTAAAAACGGCGAGAAGCGCTTAATTTTTTGGTCGAATACTGTGACGACAGATGGCGAGGGTGTGGTAGAATATGTGATAGGAACGGGGATCGATATTACTGAGCGCAAAGAAGCAGAAATAGCCCTGGCTTTATCCTACACTAAGCTAGAAAGCCGCGTCAAACAACGCACAGCAGAACTAACAGTAGCTAAAGAAGCGCTGCAAGCTCAAGAAGAACGATTTCGCTGTTTAAGTTCCTGTTCGCCTGTCGGCATTTTTATGGCAGATTTTGAGGGGCGCTACACCTATGCAAACCCTCGCTGTCAGGCTATTTGCGGCTTAAGTTTGACACAACTTTTAGGAGACGGTTGGGAGAATTGCATTCACCCGGAAGACAGCGATCGCGTATTGAGCCGATGGCTGGATTATACTCGGCAAGGTGGGGAATATGCGATCGAGTATCGCCTGCAAACACCACAGGGGATTGTCCGCTGGATTAACGTTTGTTCCTCGCCGATGTACTCGGACTCCGGCGAACTCATCGGATACGTGGGCACGGTGAGAGATGTCACGGAAAGACAACAAGCGCAAGCAGCATTGGCAAGCAGCGAACAGCAACTGAGAAGGCTGCTAGAAAATACGCCAGACATCATTATCCGCGCTGACAAAGAACAGCGTTATATTTATGTCAATCAAGCAGTTGAAAGAAGCCAAGGAAAACCGCTTTCATTCTTCCTGGGTAAAACCTGTCAAGAAATAGGAATGTCGCCAGAAATGTGCCAGATGTGGGATGAAACCCTGCACAAAGTGTTAGAAACAGGTCAAGAAGAAATTGTCGAATTTCAGGCTTTCTCAACTAACGGCATCCGAAGTTACCAATCCCGCGTAGTTCCCGAATTGGACAAAAATGGCGTACCAGAATCGGCCTTAATTGTCGCCCGCGATATCACAGAAATAAAACTTGCAGAAACTCAAAGATTGCAGTTAACAATCGAGCAAACAGCGAGGGAAAAAGCGGAAATAGAACAGCAGCGCTCGGCATTCTTAGCAGAAGTCAGCAAAATGCTGGCTGATGCGTTTGACGGGGAAACGGTGCTGCAAAAGGTAGCAGAATTAGCCGTAAATTCGATCGCCGACGGGTGCTGCATTCATTTGACCGAAACCGACTCAAAAGTGCGCCGAGTCGCTGCTGCTCACGCAGAAGCCTCTATAGTTGATACTCTCAATAACTTGAGAATCAGAAGTTTGAGCGCCGACAATGCTGTTAACGGCTATCCGCTGGTAATCCGCAGCGGGAAATCCGAACTAATTACCGAAGTGGATGAGGAGATTCTAGCAGCAGGAGCAGAAAATGCCGCAGAAATGGAAATATTGCGAGCGCTCAATATCGGATCTCACGCTTGCGTACCGCTGAAAGCCCGCGGGCGGGTAATGGGTTCCATCACTTGCTTTACCTCAAAGTTGGGCCGCCGCTACAGTGCAGAAGACATGGCAATGCTAGAAGATTTAGCATACCGCGTGGCGATCGCCCTAGACAACGCCAGACTTTACGCAGAAGCGCAGCAAGCACTATCTCAAACATCGCAATCCTTTGCCTTAATTGACTCGCTCTTAGAAGCATCTCCCTTAGCGATTTGCTTTATGGATCGCGAAATGCGCTTCATCCGTATCAATCAAGTATTAGCCGAACTCAACGGTTTCCCGATAGAACAGCATCTCGGTCAAGATTTCCGGCAATTGTTGCCCGAACATGCAGCCAAATTTGCGCCGATAATTCAGCAAGTTTTAGACACCGGCCAGCCTGTTTTAAACTTAGAAATGAGCGGCGAACCTGATGGGAAACCGGGATATTTAGGTTACTGGCTCGCCAACTACTACCCAGTGAAAAATGAAAGAGAAGAAATAATCGGAGTCGGGCTAATTATCACAGATATTACCGCAGCCAAACAAACAGAATTAGCTTTGCGGGAAAGCGAAATGCGCTTCCGCAGCGTGGTAGAGTCTAACATGATCGGCATCGGTTTCTGGGATGCCAGCGGCGAAGTTACGGACGCTAACGACGCCTTGCTGGAAATGATTGGATATACGAGGGAAGACTTAGTTTCAGGACGGATTAGCTGGATCGATATCACGCCGCCGGAATACGGAGAACTCGATCGCGCCGCCATCGCTCAAATCGCAGCAGGAGTAAGTTGCGCGCCTTACGAAAAAGAATACATCCGCAAAGACGGCACGCGCTTCCCAATTTTAGTCGGCGCCGGAAACTTCCAAGGATGCACAGACAAAGGATCGTTCTTCGTGCTGGATATCACCGATCGCAAACAAGCCCAAAAGCAACTTCGAGAAAACGAAATACGCATTCGCCGCCAACTAGCAGAACTCGACTTAGTTTACAACACCACACCAGTCGGGCTGTGCTTTCTCGATACCAATTTGCGCTACATCCGCATGAACCAATGCCTTGCTGCGATCAACGGCCGCACGATCGCAGATCACATCGGGCGCACCATCAGAGAAGTGATTCCCGAAATTGCCGATATGGTAGAGCCGATTTACCGCCAAGTGCTGGCGACGCAAACCCCCGTACTCGACTGGGAAATTAAGGCCGAAACCAAGCAACAGCCGGGAGTTTTGCGGGATTGGCAAATCAGCTTTTACCCAGTGAGCGATGAATCAGGAACACTGCTGGGAGTCAGCAGCGTGGTTGCCGAAATTACCGATCGCAAACAAGCAAAACGGGTAATGCAGCAAAGCGAAGCGATATTCCGGCGGCTGTTCGAGTCAAATATTTTCGGAGTCGCGATCGGCGATTTTAGCGGCCGCATCGCCTACGCCAACCAATCCCTGCTCAACATGGTCGGCTACACCCGCTCAGACCTGCTCTCCGGTCAAATGCGGTGGGACATCATGACCCCCCC
The DNA here is from genome assembly GCF_036701355.1 of Microcoleus sp. Pol12B3. Classification (NCBI taxonomy): domain Bacteria; kingdom Bacillati; phylum Cyanobacteriota; class Cyanophyceae; order Oscillatoriales; family Microcoleaceae; genus Microcoleus; species Microcoleus sp. Pol12B3. Next base: position 108,011 of record NZ_JAUBQS010000018.1, on the reverse strand, counting down.
CGAATACCTGCACCTAGACGCCCTGGCGGCCGGGGAACTGCGGGCTAAGGGAGTCGCAACTCCTTTCAAGAAAGAGTACATCCGCAAAGATGGCAGCCGCGTGCCGATTCTGATGGGCGGAACCACTCTGTGCCCGGACGATCGCGAACCAGAGACGATCGTCGCATTCTACATCGACTTAACCGAGATCTCCCGCGTGGAAGCAGAACTCAAACACAATCAAGAACGGCTGCAAATCGCTCAGCAAGCAGGAAAAATCGGAACTTTTGAATGGAACGTCCAAACCGGCGATATCGCTTGTACACCGGAGTTAGAGGTTTTGTACGGGCTGCCGGCCGGTGGTATCGACAGCTATCAAAGTTGGGTGGAAATGGTGCATCCAGACGATCGCGCTTTGACTCAAAAGCAGGTAAAAGCTGCGGCGGTGTCCGGGGAGGAATTAAACATAGAGTTCCGCATCTGCCGCCCGGACAAAAGCGTGGGCTGGATTGCTTGCAGGGCGAAGGTGTTTCAGGACGATCGGGGTTTGCCTTTGCGGATGATCGGGGTGAACGTCGATATCACCGATCGCAAACAAGCAGAAGCCGCGCGATCGCACATCCATCAAACTTTAGAAGCCTTGATTCAGGCTTGTCCCCTAGCAATTACCGTTTTGGACTGCGACGACGGGACTGTGAAAATGTGGAACCCAGCGGCAGAGAGGATTTTTGGCTGGCATGAATCAGAAGCGGTAGGTCAATTCGTGCCCTGCGTTCCCGCAGACAAGCGGGAGGAATTCACCGCTAATTTGAAAAAAATTCGCGAAGGAAACGCGATCGCCGGCATGGAAACCCAGCGCCAAAGGAAAGACGGCAGCTCGATCGACATCAGTTTGTGGGCAACTCCAGTCCGCGACAGCAACGGCAATATCAACTGTATGTCGATCGTCGCCGACATCAGCGATCGCAAGCAAGTCGAGGCCCAACGCGCTCAGTTGCTCGATCGCGAACAGGCAGCGCGGGCGGAAGCAGAAGCGATCAGCCGCCGGAAAGACGAGTTTCTAGACTCTCTTTCCCACGAATTGCGAACGCCTATAAATGTGATTCAGGGGTGGGCACAGATCCTGCGCGGCCACCCTTACAACCAAGATAAATTAGCTTCGGGTTTGGAAGCCATCGAGCGTCAGTCGAAGGTGCAGATCCAGCTAGTGGAAGATTTGCTCGACGTTTCCCGGATTATTCAAGGCAAGCTGGCTCTGAAACCCGGCTGGTTCTACATGGTAAAGACGATCGAGGCGGCTCATAATTCAGTTCGTTTGGCAGCCGAGGCCAAGTCTGTCACCGTTTCGTTAGAACTTGACCCCGCAGTCGGCTTGATGTGGGGCGACGCCCAGAGGTTGCAGCAGGTAGTGTGGAATTTGCTGATTAACGCCGTGAAGTTTACGCCTTCGGGGGGAAATGTCGAACTGCGCTTGTCTGCGGTGGCTGTTAGCGATTCCTCATCACCCAATTACGTGCAAATTACTGTCAGCGATACCGGAAAGGGCATTCCTGCTGATTTTCTGCCCTACGTGTTCGATCGCTTCCGACAAGCAGACGCCTCGAAAACTAAGGCTGAGGGCGGTTTGGGACTGGGATTGGCGATCGTCGAGCACTTGGTGCAACTCCACGGGGGTACAGTGACTGCGGAAAGTCCCGGTAAAGACCAGGGTGCGACATTTACGGTGACACTGCCATTCAAACAGCCTCGTAGTAAGCAGCCGCAGTTGAGAGGAGAAAGGAAATCCCATCCAACGCCTCCGGGTATTTTGGCTGGTTTAAAGGTGTTGGTAGTTGACGACGAACCCGACAACCGCGAGTTTTTGATGGTTGCCCTCGAACAGTGCGGGGCGACTGCGACTGCGGTTGCTTCGGCTGCGGAGGCGATCGACATTTTACAGCAGTCGCCGCCGGATATTTTAGTGAGTGATATCGGTATGCCCGTTGAGGACGGCTACTCGCTGATCCGCAAAGTGCGATCGTCCGCATCCGACCAAATCAAGCGCTTGCCGGCCGTGGCGCTGACAGCTTATGCTAGCGAAGAAGACCGCGATCGGGCGATCGCCACTGGTTACAACGAACACTTAACAAAGCCGATCGAACCCGCTCTCTTCGCCGCCGTTTTAGCCAAGTTAACAAATTTACAGTAAGGCGATCTGGTTTGATGAACGCACAAATAAGATCGTTTCTGTTTGATTCGGATTTGTATGATGTTAAATCTTTTAGGGGCGGGTTTACCAATAATAATTGCCCATAATCTACAATCTTATAAACCCGCCACCACTGCCTTTTTATTAACCACATGATGACCGATATACGCAAAGCAATTAGAAAATTTATCACAGTTTTTGCAAGTAACAATGAATCAAATTTCCAACAGCTAGAAACAGAACTAACAGAATCAAATTTTCCCATCCGCGCCCAATCTTCGCTAGTAGTTTGCTGTATTAAACCGGGCGGCAATTTTCCCAGTTTTTAGGGCGCGCCAATTGCCGTGAAAGGCACGCTACAGCAGTTAAAATACGATTATCAGCGCAATTGGTTTACGCCCATGCCCATTTATCACTTCAACCGCCTAACCGCCAAATTTTTCAGCAAGCTTCCGCTGCGAACGGTTCTGATTGTTCCGTTAGTTTTGCAAACGGTAAGTGTAGTTGGGCTAGTGGGCTATCTTTCTTTCAAAAGTAGTCAGGAATCAGTCGAGGATGTGGCGCATCAGTTAATCGAACAAGTAGCAGAGCGAATTAGCGATCGCCTCAGCGATAATAATGGACTTTCGGCAATCAATACCTTTCTGGCTAGGCTGCACTTCTCGGCTTCAGGACAAACTTTTATTATGGATCGATCGGGCAATCTGATTGCCACATCGACACTAGAAACACCCTTGGTGACGCCCGCAACAAAAAAGCAACCGACGCCATTGCTAGCCACCAACAGCAAGGATGCCCGAACGCGAGATATTGCTCGACAACTCGCCAACCGATTTGGTAACTTCCGCACCCTGCAAACAACCGAGAAATTGACCCTGGCGAACAAGGGCGAGAGGCAGTTTGTCCGCCTCACTCCCTATCGAGATGTCCGTGGTTTGGATTGGTTGATTGTGGTGGTTGTGCCAGAGTCTGATTTCATGGGGCCGATTCAAGCAAATACGCGCAACACATTGTGGTTATTGACCGGTACACTGCCGCTGGCGATCGCGATCGGATTGTTGACTTCCCGTTGGGTGACAAAACCAATTATGCGCTTGAATACCGCCGCCAAAAATCTTGCAAAAGGAGAATGGGATCGACCTTTAGAAATTAGACGCTTGGATGAAGTCGGAGAACTCGCCCACTCCTTCAATCTTATGGCAGTGCAACTGCAACAGGCTTTTGCAGACCAAAAATCTTTAAATGAAGCTTTAGCGCACAGCGAGAGCCAACTCAAGCAATTTATCGAAGCCATACCTGCAGGAGTATCTATTCACGATGCCTCCGGTAAAGTCGTGTACTTCAACGAAACTGCCAAGCATTGGCTCGGCGTAGAAACTATCCCCGATGCGACTTTAGAAGAAGCAGTAGAAGTTTATCAAATGTACCGCCAAAACCAGCCGTATCCAATTGAAGAACTGCCCGCATTCCGAGCACTGCGCGGCGAAACCGTATTCCTTGAAGATATAGAACTTTATCGAGAGGGGAAATTTATTCCTTTTGAGGTGCGCGCCACACCCATTTTCGACGAAGGCGGAAACATTATTTATGCCATCAATGCTTTTTATAACATCACACAGCGCAAACAATATGAAAAAATCTTAAGCGACTACAATCGCACTTTAGAAACCGAAGTTTCCGAACGTAGCTACGCCTTAGCTGGTGCTAACGAACTCTTACAATCTGAAATTGCAGGTCGCAAATTGCTCGAACAAAAACTTTACAGTTCTACTGAGCAATTTGTGAAAATATTTGAGTCTATTACAGATATTGTATTGATTTTTGATGTGGAAGAAGAAACTATCCAAATTATACCTACAAAAGGAATCTTTCAATACAACTATCACACCAATCAGATCGACTCCATCATCGAACAATTTTTTGATGAGGAAAGCGAGGAGATTTATTTCGCTCAAGTTCTACAGGCATTGGAAGTTCAACAAACTATTAGTTTTGATTACAGTCTGCAGATTAATAACCAAGAAGTTTGGTTTGCTGCTAAAATTTCGCCGCTGTCGGATAGCTCTGCGGTTTGGGTAGCCCGCGACATTAGCGATCGCCAGTTGGCGGAAGCCCGACTGCTGGAAGCCCAAAAAATTGCTCGTATTGGCAGTTGGGAACACGATATCGCCACAAAAAGAACTACTTGGAGTGAGGAACTATATCGCATTTATGAGCTAGATCCTACTCAAAAACCGCTGCCAACCGAACAATTAATTCAGCGTTTTCATCCAGAAGATCGATCGCGCTATCTGGCAATTGTGCGCGAGCAAGCTATGTCAGGACAAAGCTTTGAAATTGATCTGCGGCTGATCCGAAGAGATGGCTCGCTCAGTTACATAGAAGTTCGAGGGAAACCTGTTTATGATGAAAAAGGGCAGTTGATCCGTTTGTTCGGCACTGTCTTGGATATTAGCGATCGCAAACAAGCCGAGTCAGCTTTGCGAGAAAGCGCCCGGGGAGAACAAGCCATCGCCCGATCGATCGATCGCATCCGTCAATCCTTAGATATTGACACAATATTCAAAACCACAACCTCGGAACTGCGACAAACCCTAAAATGCGATCGTGTCGGTATCTATCGCTTTAATCCTGATTGGAGCGGAGAATTTGTTGCCGAATCAATGGCTGCCGGCTGGATATCTCTGATGCAACCTGACGATTTTAGTGTGCCAAACACTCTCGTCGAAGACTCTCGCTGTACCGTGAAAACTATGCAAGCCGGCGGTACACCAGTGCTGGATACCTATCTACAAAAAAATCAAGGCGGTATGTACGCTAGAGGCGTTCCTTACCGCATAATTGAAGACATATACAGCGCTGGCTTGAGTCCTTGTTACCTAGAACTGTTAAAACAATTTCAAGCTCAAGCCTACGTTATTTTCCCCATATTTTGCGGCAGTCAACTTTGGGGTTTGCTAGCCAGCTATCAAAATTCTGGACCCCGCACTTGGCGCGAAGCAGAAATCAACATTGGGCTGCAAATTAGCACCCAATTGGGAGTCGCCTTACAACAAGCTCAATTGCTCGAAGCCACTCAAAAGCAAGCAGTGCAGCTTCAACAAGCCGCCTGGGCCGCAGAAGCCGCAAACCTTGCCAAAAGCACTTTCCTCGCAAATATGAGCCACGAACTTCGCACCCCGCTAAACGCAATTCTGGGATTCTCCCAATTGATGCAGCGCTCTACCAACCTCACTCGCGAACAACAGGAAAATATCCGCATTATCAACCGCAGCGGAGAACACTTGCTCGCTCTAATTAATCAAATATTAGATTTAGCCAAAATAGAGGCGGGACGCATTACAATCAACCCAACAGACTTTCAATTAAGCAGCCTGTTGAACGATTTGGAAGAGATGTTTCAACTCCAGGCAATGGAGCAACAATTGCAGTTAATATTTGACTGCTCTAGCGAAATTCCCGAATACGTGCAAACCGATCAACTTAAGTTGCGTCAAGTTTTAATTAATCTGCTTTCTAACGCGATTAAGTTTACCAAAGAAGGAAGTATTGCGCTAAGAGTAAGTGCGGTGAGGGAGAGTGAAAAGCAGCAAATACCAATCAGTAATTACCAATTACATTTTGAAATAGAAGACACTGGCTCCGGCATGGCTCCTGATGAGTTAGATAAGCTTTTCCAAGCCTTTGTGCAAACCAAAACAGGAACCAAATCTCAGCAAGGAACAGGCTTGGGGCTGGCTATCAGCCAACAGTTTGTCAAGCTGATGGGCGGCGTGATTACTGTACGCAGTGAAGTAGGACGCGGCACCACCTTCGCGTTTGATATCCCCGTCAGTGCCGTTGATGCCCCGGCGACTCAACCCGTAGAGCCACCGCGTCGAGTGATAGCCATGGAACGCAACCAGCCGCGCTATCGTATTTTGATTGTGGACGATCGATCGGACAACCGCCAACTGCTGATCAAACTCCTCGCTGGCTTTAACTTTGAACTCGAAGAAGCCAGCAATGGCATGGAAGCTATTGAAATGTGGTCGAGTTTTGAGCCACACTTAATTTTTATGGATATGTGGATGCCCGTGATGGATGGACATGAAGCGACCAAACGCATTAAAGCCACCGTTAAAGGTCAAGCTACGGCAATTATTGCCGTGAGTGCCGGTAACGCCGAGGAAGGGCAAAGCGTTACTGTATCAGATGATTGCGATGACTTTATCCACAAACCCTTTCGAGATACAGAAATTTTTGCCACCCTGCACAAACATCTGGGAGTGCGTTACATTTACGATGAACCGGAGAGTGTTCCCGAGTCAAATCAAACCGAGGTTCCTACTCCAGAGACTCTGGCAGTTTTACCTGCAGATTGGCTGGCAGCTTTAGAGAAAGCCACAATTGAGTGCGATTTAGAGTTAATTCTGATCCAAATTGAGCAAATTCGCGATCGCCATGACGGTTTAGCTAGCGCTCTAGCCACATTGGCTAATGAGTTTCAGTTCAATCAAATACTAGCTCTCATCCATCCCGAAGCAAAATAATAAGGATATGAGATAGGTTTGTAGTGAGTACGATCGTCCTCATAAAACCCCATCGGGCGATCGTACTCACTACAAACCTATAAAGGTTATTTTACCCAACTAAATATGAATTGCGAACCAACTCCCGTCTTAAAAGGGAATATTTTAATTGTTGATGATATTCCGGCTAATTTGCAACTTTTAGCTCAAATACTCTCGCAGCAAGGGTACAAAACACGCACCGCACCCGACGGCAAACTAGCGCTGCGGTCGATCGAGTTAACTCCTCCTGACTTGATTTTGCTCGACATCATGATGCCCGGTATGGACGGCTACAAAGTCTGCGAAGCATTAAAAGCTTCTCCCACAACCAAAGATATTCCAGTTATTTTTATCAGTGCTTTGAATGAAGTATTAGATAAAGTCAAAGCATTTGAAGTTGGTGGTATAGATTATATCACAAAACCGTTTCACGAACAAGAAGTTCTCGCCCGCGTCTCAAATCAACTCGTGCAGCGCCAGTTGTTCCAACAAACCCAATCCTATGCCAAAGAACTCGAACAAACCGTAACTGAACTAAAGAAAACTCAAGCTCAGTTAGTACAGAAAGAAAAAATGGCTTCTTTAGGTCAGCTAGCGGCAGGAATTGCTCACGAAATCAACAATCCCGTAAGCTTTATCTACGGCAATATTGCTCTAGCGGCGGAGTATGCGCGAGATTTGCTTCGCCTCGTTGAATTGTACCGACATTACTACCCCCACCCCGTTGCAGAAATTATTGGGGAATTGGACGAGATTCAACCCGAATTCATCGCAGAGGATTATCCAAAACTGCTGAATTCGATGACAGAAGGTGCTTCTCGGATTAGCGAAATTGTCATGTCTTTGCGGAACTTCTCCCGCCTTGGCGAACAAAAGTACAAACCAGTGGATATTCATGAAGGCATTGACAATACTTTAGTTATTTTGCAGCATCGGTTGAAGGGAGCAAACAAAGCGGGTGAGATAGAAGTCATTAAAAACTACAGCCAACTGCCAAGAGTCACTTGTTACGCCAGTGAGTTAAATCAGGTGTTCATGAACCTGCTAAGTAATGCTATTGATGCCCTGGAAACTCAACCTTCTCCCCGAAAAATTACCATCAGCACTTCAGTAGGTTTTGAGTCAGAAGCTGCGCTGCACAATCACGATTCAATATTAGCCACTCCAAACAATCAATCCGTTGTGATTAACATTGCCGATAACGGTTGTGGGATGAGTGAAGAAGTGCGCCACCAGATATTTGACCCATTTTTTACTACGAAGCCTGTAGGCCGGGGTACTGGATTAGGGTTGGCAATCAGTCACGATATTGTAGTGGAAAAACATCGAGGTCAAATCAGTTGTATTTCTGCTCCGGGTCGAGGAACCGAGTTAATTTTGCAGATTCCGATATCTGTTAAATTTTAACCTTTTAAAATTTAATCAAACCCAGAGAATATATCACATAGATTGTACGCGAGCATCTGTAGGGAAACGGCATTAAGCTGTAGTGCATTTAAATTGTATATTCATGGCGGGCGGGACACCCCACAAGACTTTGATTTTTTTGACACACAATTTCAATGCCGCAACAGCTTATTGGTATTCACTTAAGGTAAAACCGATATTCCGCCAGTCCGTCAGGGAATTCATTCCCTGGCGCACTGCCGGGTGAGCGGTATTTACTTTAAATCCAGCAATCCGCTAGTTTTTAGCTTGGGATTAAACCGGATTTCTTCAGTTACGCCGCGATCTTTCAATAGCGATAAAATTTCATTTTCCACGCGCCGCGCGACATTTTTCAACAATTTATCTTTAGCAATTTCATCGGCGAAGATACCTTCATAATTTGCTGTTTCTTGGGCGGTCATTACTGTTTTGGTGTCGATGGGATCGTTCCACTTGGCAGCATCGGCACCGTTACCCTGGGGTTGGGAACCGTTTTCGGCAATCCAACTTTCTCTAATGCTTTCTAGAATAGTGCGGCTGGGCTTGTCAATAGTTTGGACTTTCAGCCAGTAGCAATATTGGGTTTGGCGTACTAAATGCTGTTTGAGGCTGAGGTAAATGTCGCGAGAATAGCCGACAAATTGCAGGACTTTCTCGCTGTCAAAAATCGCGTAAACGCCGATTTTTCCGTGGACAAAATCGGGTAATTTTCCCTCAGAGTCTATGTATGGAATGAATTCTAAGCTGGCGAGAGATTGAATGTCTTCTGTCATCCGATTTTAGATTTTAGATTTTAGATTTTAGATTAAACCACAGATTAACCAGCCTTTACTTAACTCTTGAAAACTCGATAAATTGCACAGAGACGGCTGGGTTTAAATATTTTGGCTTGGAACATGAAATTAGGCGGGACGTTGACGATCGCAAAATCGCTCGATTCGTGATACTTTTCAAATTCCGCAGGCATTCCCTTCGGCGTCTCGCTGCTGTAAGGGACTGGCTGAAAAAGTAACTCGGCAAACTCAATGCGCGAGCATTGCAATTGTAGCGCTACTTGTTTGACAAAGCTTTCACCGGTTAACAAACCGAACAGTGCAGTTTTAGCATCGGGTTCGAGGACAAAACTGCTATCGTAACTTTCAATAATCTTAAGACCCATTTTCTCTATACTCCTGACAGACGGCGGTGAATGGTTATCGGTTAAGTGTTTTGAGCGATCGACTTATTTTGAATTTTACCTGACACTGACCGTTTTGAAGGCAGAAGGTATTCGGCACGAGGTCAATAAAAATACCACAATCAGGAAATTTTGACAAATAGCCCTGATTTATTTGCCGATCGCTTTTATCATGTCCGTATCGCCATCTATCCGACTACGACTAAAAGGCTATGCAGAAGATTGAAAAAGCATCATTCCCAGCTTCCAGAAGTGCCCCGAACCAGCCGGACTGGCTAGAATTGGTAGAATACGCCTCTGTTGCTGGTTCAGCGATTGGCACGATTGCTGCAGGATTGTCTGGCCAAATTGTCTACGCTGCCGCCCCCTTAACCGCAGCACTTTCGCTGAATCTCGCCAATCGCCAGCGTTTCGAGCAACAAATGCAACAAAAGGCAAATTCTGCGATTACGGACGTACAGGCTGCAGTAGAACGTCGCTCGCAGCAAGTTCAGATACTACCTGGAGAACCTGCGGAACTCTACACCGCCGTCTCCGACTTGCGGCAGAAACTCCAGGGCTTGGAATCCGGCGCCATCGCCGAGGTACAAGCTGCCGTAGCCTCCCTCGAACGCCAAGCCCAGGCGCTGCCGGCTGACTCTCAGGAAATCTACACCACTCTGTCCGATTTGCAGCAAAAACTCCGCATTTTGGAAACTAGCGCCCTCAGAGAGCATGATTGGGAAAATGTCAACGTCCGATTTTTATTGATGGGCGAAAAGTTAACTGAAGTTAAAACTATTACGGCTCAGTTACAGGAGCGATCGAACGAAGTAGACTTCGATACAATCCAAGGTTCTCTCAAGCAATTGCAGGACTTGCTCGATCGACCCACAATAGACACAGGGATGCTGCAAACCGAGATTCAGCAGTTGCAGCAGCAAGTTTCCGAATTGCAGAGACAAAATCAAGAAATTGTCAAGCCTTATTTGCAGCGTCTGACTCGCGCCGTGAAGAAACTATCAGCAAATTAGCCTTAGTTATTAGTTTTTCGTAGGGTGCTGCGCGCGTACCTTCCCGGATTCTTTCGTAGGGTGCTGCGCGCGCACATTACCAATTACCCATTACTAAATTTTTGCCAAGCTTGCCAGAAAACATAAATCGATAATACTGCCAAGAGCGATCGAAAAGCTAAACTAACAATACGATCGGGCAATCTCGGCAAAAACCGCGTGCTCACCTGCGCGCCCAACAAACCGCCACCGCCAAGAATTAACCCCACAACCCACAAAACATTCCCGCGCGCCGCGTGTCCCGCCGTCGCCGAAATTGCCGTGATGACGATGACGCCCAAGCTGGTTTGAATTGCGGTTTTAATGCTTTCTCCTAACAGCAAAATTTGCAGCGGAACCATAATTACCCCGCCGCCTACGCCGAACAAACCCGCTAATAAACCCGCCGCACTGCCGGTAGCAATTTTAGCAAACGTTGGATTGAATAAAATATTAGAATTATTTGGTAATTCGTGATTGGTAATAGGTAATTGAGCATTGTCTCCTTCTCCGGCTTCTACTCCTAGTTCCTCTGGTTCTGCTTCCGCTTTCTTCTTAGCTGTCAGGTGCTTGCGAACTTCAATCAAATAAATATTGAGCCACAGCAACAACCCAAAAGTAAGTAACAGCAAGTAAGGCGGAAATATTCCCGCCAAATAAGCACCGATTTGTGCTGTAATGACGGCGGGAAATCCGATGCCTGCGACTTGGCTCAAGCTGAGGTAGCCCATGCGCCAATTCTGGATGCTGCCAGAAATAGCTGTAATGACGATCGACAAACCGCTAGTAGCAACCGCTTGTACCGGGGCATACTTGAGAGCTACCAACAAAGGCACGAGCACCGTACCGCCGCCAATACCCAAAAATCCAGCTAGAATTCCGGCAAAAATTCCCGCCGCACCCAACATCAATAATTCAGTGATAGTCATTAGTCATTAGTCAGTAGTCAACAGTTAACAGTCAACAGTCAACAGTCAACAGTCAACAGTTAACAGTCAACAATCAAATTTTAAGAATCATTAGTCGTGCCGTCGGGCATAATTGCCCGCCTCAAATCTGCATCGCGGAAGTTAGTTCGATTGAGATTAGCGTCAATCAAAACCGCTTCCACCAAAACAGCCCCGCTAAAATTAGACCAGCACAGCTTGGCCCGGTACAAATTAGCTCCGCTCAAATTAGCTCTTGCCAGCGTTGACCAACTCACATTAGCAACTCTCAAATTAGCATTGCTCAGATTAGCTTCGCTCAGATTAGCTCCCACCATCGTTACTTGGCGCAAGTCTGCACCAGCCAAGTTGGCCCCGCTCACCATCGCCCCGCTGAGAATTGCCTGATTCAGGTTAGCTCTTTCTAAAAGCGACTCGCTGAGGATGGCATTTGTCAGGTTTACCGCTTTGAGAGTTGACCAACTCAAATTTGCCTTCATCAAATTAATGCGAATCATGCTAGCGTCGGTTAAGTTGGCCGCAAACAAATTCGCTTCGGTAAAGTTGGCTTCGGTCAAGTTAGCTTCGGTCAAATTAGCCTTGGTCATGTTGACTTCTCTTGCCATTGAGCCGCGCAGGTTGGCTCCCATCAGGTTAGCCCCGCTGAGATTGGCGCGGCTCAAATCGGTACCGATGAGATTTGCTTCGCTGAGGTTGGCTTCCGTCATATCCACCCCTGCCAATTTCACCTCACGCAAGTTCGCTCCCGTCAGGTTAGCGCCTTTGAGGTTTGCGTCTTGGAAATTCGCTCTGGTAAAGTTAGCCTCGCTGAGGTTTACCCCTTTTAAGTCGGCCCCGACGAGGTTAATCTCTCGAAAATTTCTTTCTCCGGCCGCATATTGCCTCAGAATTCGATCGGCCTCCATGTCATTCGCCTCGCAATTTTTTTTAAACGTTAGAGTGATGGGTGTTACCACATCATCCCAGATAACTACGGTATTCACTCTGCACGCTGTACTATCTGTAGAATCTTTGCACTGCTTTCGGGACACTGCTGTGCCACTGCCTCCTAAAAGGTCTGACAAATATCAAAGCTTCTGAGAAAATCAACAATAGGGTAAAACTCTCGGCGCTCGGCACTGAGTCAGTCGAGTTTAGATTTTAGATTTTTAGATTTGCTCCACAGATTCATCTGGGAGCCGGAACTTTGGTCTAAAATTATGGGCTCACCACGACGATTATCGGAAACTTGTATTCGTTTTTGGGCGAGCTGGCAGTTGACAACTGTCAACTGTCAACTGTCAACTGTCAACTGTCAACAGACAAAGGAAATTTTAAAATGCCTGAAAATTTGAGAAGCCAAGCTGTGACTGGGGGCGTGCAGCGCGCGCCCAACCGAGCAATGCTGCGGGCAGTCGGTTTTGGTGACGGCGATTTCACTAAGCCGATTGTGGGGATTGCCAACGGGTACAGCACGATTACGCCCTGCAATATGGGATTGAACGACCTCGCTTTGCGGGCTATTGCGGGTGCAAGGGAAGCCGGCGCGATGCCACAGATGTTCGGTACGATTACTATCAGCGACGGAATCTCGATGGGAACTCAAGGGATGAAATATTCTCTGGTTTCGAGAGATGTAATTGCTGATTCCATCGAAACTGTTTGCAACGGCCAAAGTATGGACGGGTTGCTGGCTGTCGGCGGTTGCGATAAAAATATGCCGGGGGCGATGATTGCGATCGCCCGCATGAACATTCCTGCTATTTTTGTTTACGGCGGCACGATCAAACCAGGACACCACAACGGACAGGATTTAACCGTTGTCAGCGCTTTTGAAGCAGTCGGTCAATTCAGCGCGGGCAAAATTGACGAAACAGAACTCAAAGCAGTGGAAGAGAAAGCTTGTCCGGGTGCGGGTTCCTGTGGCGGAATGTTCACAGCAAATACGATGTCGAGTGCTTTTGAAGCGATGGGCATGAGTTTGCCTTATTCTTCGACAATGGCTGCTGAGGATGCCGAAAAAGCTGACAGCGCTGCCGAATCTGCAAAAGTTGTGGTGGAAGCGATCCGCAAACAGTTGTTACCGAGCCAAATTTTGACTCGCAAGGCCTTTGAAAATGCGATCGCGGTAATTATGGCGATCGGCGGTTCAACCAATGCTGTGCTGCATTTATTGGCCATTTCCAATGCGATCGGCGTTGAACTGACCCTCGACGATTTTGAAACTATTCGAGCGAAAGTGCCGGTGCTGTGCGACCTCAAACCCAGCGGCAAATATGTAGCAACCGATTTGCACAAAGCCGGCGGCATTCCCCAAGTAATGAAAATGCTGCTAGAAAAGGGTTTACTGCACCCAGACGCGCTGACAATTACCGGTCAAACTGTGGCTGAAGTGTTGGCAGATATTCCAGCCGAACCCCGCACCGACCAAGATGTCATCCGTTCTTGGAACAACCCGCTTTACGCCCAAGGACATTTAGCAATTCTGAGAGGAAATCTGGCAACCGAAGGAGCCGTTGCTAAAATTAGTGGCGTTAAGAAACCGCAAATTACCGGCCCGGCGCGGGTATTTGAATCTGAAGAAAATTGTTTAGAGGCAATTTTAGCGGGCAAAATTCAAGCCGGAGATGTGATTATCATCCGCTACGAAGGGCCCAAAGGCGGGCCGGGAATGCGCGAAATGTTAGCACCAACTTCGGCAATTATTGGCGCCGGTTTGGGCGATTCTGTCGGGTTAATTACTGACGGTCGCTTCTCTGGCGGAACTTACGGAATGGTGGTCGGTCACGTTGCACCCGAAGCACAAGTTGGCGGAACAATTGCTTTGGTAAAAGAGGGCGATTCGATTACAATTGATGCTCAAAATCGCTTGTTGCAGCTCAATGTTTCTGATGCAGAATTGGAGCAGCGGCGCGCTCTTTGGCAGCCTCCTAAACCTCGCTATACTAAGGGCGTTTTGGCTAAATACGCTAAGTTGGTTTCTTCTAGCAGTGTCGGTGCTGTGACTGATTTGGGTTTGGGTTAAAGTTGGAATTTTTTGTAACTGCAGATGAAGGCAGATAAACACAGAGGAACGCAGATAAAATCCAATCTCCTTTCATCTGTGTCCATCCGCTGATATCTGCAGTTACAAAATTCTCAAATTAACTTCGCTGATTCAAAAAGCGGCTAGCCATCGACATTGCGTCAGTAATATCTACATCGCCGTCTCCATCTCCATCTAAAAACGTATTCAAAACGGGATTTCCCCCCAGGGCTGGATTTTGAGCATTGCCGCCGGTTTGTAGCAAATTCAGTACGAGCGGCACCAAAACAGGTATCATCGCTTGCACTGTGGCGTTATTCAAACCGGTTCTTTGGGCGATATCGGCTACTATTTGCGTCAGTTGGCCTGCTCCGAACAAACTCTGTACTGCTTGGGGATTGGGATTTGTGCCGCTAAATTGGTTGACAAGTTGTTGAGCTTGTGCGTCTCCTGACTGCGATCGCACGTCTTGCAATGCCGATCGCACATATCCGCCCAAAACCGACATTGCTAGCTGAGTCGTGCCCGCATCGACGCCCTGGTTGCCGCTCAACTGCTCTACCGCACCGATAATGTTGCCCAACTGATTGGGACTTGCTTGTTGGTTGGGATTGTCGATCGCGCTCAAAATTTGGTCAAATAGTCCCATAATTTCGCTCCGTACAGTGATTGCTCAACTTTAAATTATAGCAACTCCTGTTTTTCAAGATTACTGAAAATAGTTTTGATTTGGGTATTATCACTCATTGAGTGGGGGAGCGACAGCCAGTCAGTAACCAATCTCATACCATTTTAAATTTTAGATTTTAGATGTTAAATCGGGAATGAATTCTGACATCAAAGTGGCGAGCTTGCTTGGAGTTGCATTCTTTTTTGAAACAGGGATAAAAACGAATAATTTTTAAGTTTTTACAGTTCCTCTTTTTTCGGGCTTGGTTGGTACGTTCTCGTTGCCGAGGG
Source organism: Microcoleus sp. Pol12B3 (assembly GCF_036701355.1). NCBI lineage: Bacteria > Bacillati > Cyanobacteriota > Cyanophyceae > Oscillatoriales > Microcoleaceae > Microcoleus > Microcoleus sp. Pol12B3. The sequence continues at coordinate 92,744 of NZ_JAUBQS010000018.1, read as the reverse complement.
AATTATATTCACGAGCAATTGGAGGTTGTAAGAGCGCATTTTGCATTGAATCCTCCTGCTTAATCGGCAGGGCGATCGAAAACTCCGTCCCCGTTCCTACCTCCGACCAACAGTTAATTGTTCCGCCGTGTTTCTTGACGATAATTTCGCGACCAATTGCCAATCCCAAACCAGTACCTACACCTCTCGGTTTAGTAGTAAAGAATGTTTCAAACATTTTTTCTTGACTCTCTGGCGCTATTCCCATACCGTTATCAGAAATTCGCACTACTACTGAATCGTCGTCCAAGTATTCTGTAGCAATCACAATTCTCGGCGTAAAACTCGATGCTTCCTGGAGTGACTCCGAAGCCGATTGTTTTTTCACCTCATCAGACCTGAATTTCTCACTTTTTGCTTTCTCTTCCACAGCATCTAGTGCATTATTCAGAAGGTTCACAAATACCTGGTAAAGCAAACCCATATAGCCTTCAACAGTCGGAATATTCCCGTAATTTCGCACCACTTCAATGCCCTGTTTGATGCGGCTGTTGAGAATCAGCAAACTGCTGTCTATGCAGGCGTGCAAATCGACGGGATGAGGGGCTGCATCGTCAAGACGAGAAAAATCTTTCAAACTTAAGATAATAGCTTTGGCTCTTTCAGCGCCTACTTGCATCGAGTCAAATATTTTGATCAAATCTTCTTTGAGAAAATCGATGTCTATTTCTTCGCCTTTTGCCAGCACTGCGGCAGGGGGGGTGGGAATTTCTGTTTCATAAGTTTTGAGAAAATCTAAAATATCTTCAACATAATGTCTCGCCGGGTCGATATTGGCATAGATAAAATTGATTGGGTTGTTAACTTCGTGAGCAACACCGGCTAACATCCGCCCCAAAGTTGCCATTTTTTCATTTTGAAGTATCTGGCTTTGTTGTTCAGATTTCAATTCTTCTAGCAACTGATTTACTTTCTGAATCAGTTGATTCAGCGAAGCTGCTAATACTCCCACTTCATCGTTGCTGGTAACTGGTACTTGCAACTGAAAATTAGATTCTTCAGTTACTCGCTGAGCAATTTTAGTAACAGCGGCGAGAGGTTTGGCGATCGCCCGACTGGTCAAGGCCACTAGCAATGCTGCAACGACGATCGACAATGCCATGCTACCCAAAATTATTTGCACCCGCAGCGCCTGCGCTTGCAGCAGAGCCTCCCGCCCAGCATCTTCTTGCTCTTGGGCGCGATCGATAATTTCTGCTATATCATTGACCGCCCTATCTAGTTGCAACCCTATTTTATCTCGATCTAAATTCGACAGTAACTTACGTTTAACACTTTGTTGAGCGGGGTTATTTGGCAGTTTACTAATTTTTTTATTAACTATTTCTAGTCGATTTATATAATTAGATAACAAATCGCAAGTTTGTCTAAATTTTTCTATGCCTTCTATATCTTCCAGGTATTTAGGATTTTTAGCGTCAGAGAGCAACAACTTCAAATTGTAAATATTGTTTTGTAGCTGTCCATATTTGCTGTTAAAAAGTTGCGGTTTTTCGATCCAGTAAATCAGCCCCTCTTGGCTGTTTTGCATTCGCAGTAAAGCCACCTGCAACTTATTTAAAAGCTGACTTTCTCGATCGATATGTACTTGATTGTTCGTTCTGCGATAGTAATGATTGCCCGCCAACATCCCGACAGTCGTTCCCGCAATCGCAACACAAAGAGCCAGTGCGTACCCACTGCTGATTTTGTCGCGAATACTGAGGTTGCCCAAGGAACGGGCTATGTGAGCGAAATAATTGGGCTTTAGTGGCTGGCTCTCTTTGATCTTATGCTCGCAAGAGGTAGAGAGTTCTTGTGAAGGCTGATTCAGATGTTTGAGCTGCATAGATGCTAACCTGTGAATTATTCACGCACTGACAATTCAGTCTAACTTAACTCGCGGCTGATTTGAGAGTACCGCATGGATACTGAATTTGATAATTTTTGTGAATTAGGATGCTTTTACCCTGCCTAATAAACCCGGTTTTTCGTTTCCGCTTTCGGACATTCTAGGAGGCACTGACCTGAATAAACCGGCTTTCTGGATACTTCATGTGATATTTTATTCTTAATAAAAAAGTATGGCTCCACTTGCGATCGAATAAATCACCGAATAAATAAGTAGGTAGATGCAAATAAACCAGCCTGCGGTTCCAGCGGGTGAGCGGCTGTAGCTGAGTTATCGTGCAAGCTACAATTGCAGCAAGAGGACCATCGCACTTGTCCGTCCTGCTGGCGCTACAACGCCGTAAATCGCGCCCGCAGTGCGACATAATCGGGATTTGCGGGTTCGCGCAGTACGATCCTCTTCGAGGGCTTCGCTAACGGGCACTGCGGCATTTTAGATTTGAGATTTTAGATTTGCAATGACTGATGACTATCGGCGTAATGTAAAAATCAAAGCATAACCCTTTTATTTGCCACTCCCCTCATGCCTTTGCCGCGCCTGTTAACCTTAATTGCTGCTTTCTGCCTCGCCCTGGGGTTGATTATTGGGCTGGTGAGTTCCTTAACAGGGCTTTACAGTCAAGTTGCGTGGTCTGCTTCTCCGCTGCTGGCTAATTTGTTGATTTTCCTAATAATTGTACTTTTGGGAACCCTAATTTTTGCGCTTGTTTACTATTTTAGGCTGCTGCAACGCCCTCAGAAAGTTAAGGGAAAACGGCCGATTACTCCGAAGGTTCCTGTTGTCAAAAGTGAAGCAGCTTCGGAAAACCTTAAAGCAATTCGGCAACAAGTCGATCGCATTCAAGATGAAGTAGCGCGGCAAGCTTTGCTGTTGAGAGCTCGCGAAATTGAAGCTAGCATGGCTCGCGGCAGCGTTCGAGTAGTTGTTTTCGGCACAGGTTCTGCGGGCAAAACTTCCGCTGTGAATGCCCTGGTGGGGCGGATGGCGGGACAGGTGGGCGCGCCGATGGGAACTACGGAAGTTGGCGAAACTTACACTCTGAAATTGAAAGGAATCGATCGAGAATTAGCAATTACTGATACCCCAGGAATCTTGGAAGCGGGAGTTGCGGGGACTTACAGAGAAGAATTGGCGAGGCAGTTGGCGGCCCGGGCAGATTTAATCTTATTTGTTTTGGACGGCGACTTGCGAAAATCCGAGTACGAACCGCTGCGGACTTTGGCGGAAATTGGCAAAAGGTCGATCGTGGTTTTTAATAAAGTTGACCTTTATCCCGACACCGACAGAGATGAAATTCTCGATAGACTGCGGCAGCGAGTCAAAGGTTTTGTAGCAGCAATGGATGTAGTAGCCATTAGCGCCAATCCGCAAAAAGTTGTACTAGAAGACGGCACAATTTTTCAGCCAGACCCGGATATTATGCCATTAATTCGGCGCGTCGCTGCGATTTTGCGAGCCGAAGGCGAAGACTTAATTGCGGACAATATTTTGCTGCAATCTCAGCACTTGGGAGACCAAGCGCGCAAGTTAATTGATGCTCAAAGAAGGCGGCAAGCTGATAAAGCAGTAGAGCGATTTCAGTGGATCGGAGCCGGAGTAATTGCCGTAACCCCTTTGCCAGTTGTGGATTTGTTAGCGACAGCAGCAGTTAACGCTCAAATGGTAGTAGAAATTGCCAAGATTTACGGCTGCGAATTAAATATCGATCGCGCCAAAGAATTGGCATTGTCTCTAGCAAAAACCCTAGCAAGTTTGGGAATAGTTGAAGGTGTAATTCAAGTAGTGTCAAGGGCGCTGCAGTTAAGCGTAGCGGGGTTTGTACTGGGCAAAGCAATTCAAGCAGTCAGTGCCGCTTATTTAACCCGAATTGCTGGTAAAAGTTTTATTGAATATTTCCGCCACGACCAAGATTGGGGCGACGGCGGCATCGCCGAAGTCGTGCAAAGGCAGTTTCAGTTAAATCGTAAAGACGAGTTTGTCAAAGCATTTGTCAAAGATGCGATCGCCCGGGTTGTCGAACCTCTAAACATTTATCAGCAGGAATCGGAACCAGAATTAGAAATGTCAGCCGAATTAGAATCAGAAATAGAACCAGAAGCATTGTATCAACAGCCGCAATACGATGATTGGGAAACTTACAACAACAAACGAAAGGATGACTGGTAATGAGGCATTGGGAATTGGGCAAACAGGGAATTGAGAATTGGGTAATTGCGATCGTTCAATGAGATGTTCCCTGAGTATGCTTTGTTGAATTTTATTAAGAAATTTTACAATAATTTTACACCTCGGATAGACTCCGGGGAGATCAAATCAAACCGAGCGATCGGATGGAACATAATTTTGATAAGATTTAAGCTTGATAACAAAATTTGCTATTGTGCGTCCGGGTAAAAACAATGAGCGATCGACCAATTATTCTCGGTATTGTCGGAGACAGCGCAGCGGGCAAAACCACCCTGACGCGGGGAATTGCCCAAGTATTGGGGCCAGAAAATGTCACTGTGATTTGCACTGATGACTATCATCGCTACGACAGAAAGCAGAGGGCCGAAATCGGAATTACAGCATTGCATCCCGACTGCAATTACCTCGACATCATGCAGCAGCACCTCAGCCTGCTGCGTACCGGACAAGCAATTCTCAAACCCATCTACAACCACACCACAGGTACATTCGACCCGCCGGAATACATCAAGCCCAGCAAATTTGTCATAGTTGAAGGTTTGCTGGGTTACGCAACCCGAACAATCCGCGATTCTTACGATGTAAAAGTGTATCTCGCTCCCCCAGAAGAGTTGCGGACTCAGTGGAAAGTTAAGCGCGATATCATGAAGCGCGGTTATACTGAAGAACAGGTGCTTGCAGAAATAAGAAAACGGGAACCGGACTCTGAAGACTTCATTCGTCCTCAGCGCAAATCGGCCGACGTTGTAGTTAGTTTTTACCCGCCAGAAGCTGACAATCAATCGAATTTAAGCGTCCGTTTAGTGCTCAGACCGACAATTCCTCACCCTGATTTTACTGAAATTTTAGGTCGAGGCAGCGATAGTTTTCAACCTGCAATTCGCTTGGGACTCGATCGGGATATGGGCAAACCAGTTGACGTTTTGGAAGTAGACTCGCACGCTACCAGCGAGCAAGTAAACGAACTGGAAATGATTTTGTGCAGCGAGTTGCCCCACCTGCGGGGATTTTGCTCCGCCCAAGGCAACCCGGAAATTGGCAAACTGATCGGTACAACTGGTGAAGTTTTGCAAAGTTACCCCCTAGCTTTGACGCAGTTGCTAGTTGCATATCACATGATGAAAGCTATTCATGTCTATTAGTTAGTTGTTAGTTGTTATTTGTTTATTGGTTTTGGGTGATTAGTTCCACTCACCATTAGCAATTACTAATTCTCATTAGTAACAAATAACAACTAACTCATGACTAATGGCTGATAATTTGAGAGTCGGCAATTTTCCAGATGCCATCCCAATACTCTAAGGTATAGCGAACTAGCTTAGTATTGAAACTGCTACTATCGACTTTACCATTTCGGTAAACTGTGGCATCTTCGGTGACTCTGACTTCAATAGTGGCTTTGTTCCCAGATGCTGCAAAGCGTTCGACGGATTCAACTTTTTGGACACCGTATCTGTACTGAGAATTGCTTTTTCTCAGATAGTCTATCCCTTTGACTGTATCGGCATACAAAATACCTGTAGTCATTTTAGCCAGCAATTGGCGATCGAATGGAGGAGCAAATATTTTCTGCTTGGCCTCCAACCACTTGCTAATTAAATCCGAAGCTTGTCCGAGAGTAATATTCTGAGCTTGACTAATATGATCTTTGCAGTAATTTGTTGCAATCCGTTGTCTGGTGCAAGTAATATTTTCCGCTTTGGCGGGCGGAGTCAACAACAAAGGAGTTAAGATAGCGATTAAAATTATCGGTTTCATATCTAAAGTCCTCCATCATGTTAAATTGACTTTATTTAGCCAAAATATAGGTGAGAATTATTAGCCGATTATCTCAACCTATCGTTAATTAATCGGTAATTTTGTCTACATGATGTGCTGGGGAAATTTCGGAATTTTAATTGTATTATTTTTCTCACGATTGAGAATAAATCCTGGGCGATCGCAAAGTCGGGTTGGCAGTGCCTAATTGCTGAAGTGGCATGGAGACTGGCAACTGACTTTGAGGTGCGGGCAGCATTTCGCCTCGGAAGTCGAGGAGGGTGACGAGCAGCAGGTAGGCAACTGCTAAAATTATAGAAATCACCCCAGTGATAATAGCAATAATTTTTGAACGATCCATATTCCGAATATTTTAAGTACAGCTAATATTAGTTTAACATTAAAAAGAGCAATTATTACTTAACTGATGCAATAGAATATAATCAGGTGCTACTTATTTCGCTTACGAAAATGGAACCTCTTATAGATGCGCCCACTTCCACCGAGATGCCAGGAGCTACCCCAGTAGTGGAAACATTTAATCTGGGGAAGTTCTACCGTACCGGCTTCTGGATGAATGAAAAAATTGAATCGCTCAAAAATTGCACTCTGACTGTCTCTGAGGGGGAAACTTTCGGGTTGTTAGGGCAAAATGGAGCGGGGAAAACTACGCTGCTGAAAACTTTGCTGGGTATAGTGCGCCCCACTTCTGGGCGGGCGCTGCTTTTGGGGAGACCTTTGGGCGATCGCACTGTGAAGCAGCGAGTCGGCTATTTGCCAGAAAATCCCTATTTTTACGATTATCTCACGGGCTGGGAATTCTTGCAATTTGCGGCGGGGTTATTTCAAATTCCCCCCTCGATTCAGCGGCAGCGAATTCCGAATTTGCTAGACTTAGTTGGCTTATCTCAATCGGCGGCAATTAAAAAACAGTTGCGCCAGTATTCTAAGGGAATGCTGCAACGGATCGGCATGGCTCAAGCTTTGATTAACAATCCAGATGTGGTATTTTTGGATGAGCCGATGTCGGGTTTAGATCCGATGGGACGCTATCAGATGCGGGAGATAATTTTATCTCTGAAAAATCAAGGAAAAACAATTTTTTTTAATTCGCATATATTGTCTGATGTGGAGAAGATTTGCGATCGAGTGGCTATTTTGGCGAAGGGTGAGTTAATCTGCATTGGTGCGATCGACGAACTCTTGGGTAATACTGAAACTTACCGGGTTGAAGGTAGGGGCGGTCACTTGAATATCCTGAAAAAATGGATGCCGGATATGGAAGTTGATAATGATTTGTGGTACGGTCATTTGCAGGGCGATCCGAAGGAATTTCTTTCTAGTCTGAGCGGTACCGGAGGGCAGCTAATTGGTATGAATTTGGCTAAGCCTAGTTTGGAAGAGTTTTTTATGCAGCAACTGCAAGAAAGAGGGATTTATTCTAGTGGTTGAAGTCCATAAAATCGGCGGCTGAAACTCGGCGGTTGAAACCGCGGCTACACATACAAAGTCCGCCTTCGCGGACTAAGAAAACGGGCTCTTCTGCCAATTCCACAACACATCAAGCAGGACTTACGCACCATATCTAGATGTAGGGGCTTTCATCAGCGGGGGGATTGGCCTACAAAATCCTATATTTAGAGGCTGTGCGTAAGTCCTGTCTCATTGACTGAGATATAAATTCGCCAAGCTAGTAATCGTTCAGATTGCTTGTCAACTTTGCACACATAAAGTATCGTCAACAGAGAGGAGGTAGTAATGAGCTTTCTTTCAAAAAATCTTTAACCAAAACTAATACTATATTCTGCCTAAAAAGTAATGTCTCTAAAGTTTCCTTGCAGGGAAAAAAGTAAGACTTAATTCCGAGAGATAGGTAGCAGCTTACAATCGTAAATTTTTGAATGGGCGGATATCTGTGTTGTGGGGAGAGACCGGATCTGGGAAGCAGCCCAGATGTATTGAAAGTCGATCGCTCAATTATGCCGACTGATTAAAATACAAGTAAGTTTGTTGGCAGGGTAAAAAATGTCTAACATTCAACTCGGCAGTCTTAAGAATAACTATTTCAATATCGATTTCGTTGGTAAGCTAGATTCCACAGACATTTATCGTTTCAATCGTCCTGCTTCGGGCAGTTTCCAAGTCTTGGCTGAAGGTTATAGCGGCGGTCTGAAAATGGAACTGCTCGACAGCCAAGGAAAGCCGCTCGAAACGATCTCAACTAGCGGCAAAAATCCCGGAACTCTCAGTACCGAGAATTTGGGCGCAGGAGACTATACTCTCAAAGTTTCTCCCATCTCCTCCGACACAAACTATCAGATTAGTCTGGCCGTAAACGAAAAAGTTGACCCGCTCACGGGTTTGAAGGTTGACTCCGGTTTTTTTACGCCCGATCGCGCCGGTGAAGTAGGCTTTGATTTCCTGTATGATGGCGGCGGATTCAAAGGACAATTAGCCATATTTAGTTTGCAGGGTATGGAGAAATTTACTCCAGGCTCTGAGGAGTTTATCAAAGAAGCTGCAAGAAGGGCTCTGAGTAATTCGGTGTTAGGTCACGTCGTGATTTCTGATATTACAGAAGGCACAGATCCTCAATTCAGGGGCACTTTAGGAAAGGTAAATCTGAACACCGGTTCCTACAAAGGTGTGAAGAAGTTTTCGATGAACCCAGGAGAAGCATTTGCTGTGATGCTGGTGCCAGATGGCACGGTTAAGGAAGTATTTGATAAGCCTGATATTGGCGGCAACAAAAGTCCGCTGTTTTCGCTATCTAGCAGTGACGAGGATGATGGTTGGCTGTTGGGCCAGGTGGCAGATATTACTGGCGATGGTAAGACATTCGCGATCGAGGATCGATCGATTACTCCGCTGTCAGATTACGACTACGATGATGTGATTTTCCGTTTGACGGGTGCGACTGGCAAAGCGGTGGAGGTGAAAGAAGTTATCACTCCGGCTAAGGATTGGACTAAATCTGAAGGCGGTAAGAAATTAATCGATTATGTCAAATCAAAACTGCCTGATGAGCGCAAACCGCCTGCGGATACAGAACCGCCTCCACCCGCACCAACACCATCGCCTGCACCTGCACCAACACCTGCGCCTGCACCTGCACCAACACCTGCACCTGCACCGCTACCAGCGCCTGCACCAACACCAGCGCCTGCACCGCTACCAGCGCCTGCGCCTGCACCGCTACCAGCGCCTGCACCTGCACCGCTACCAGCGCCTGCACCAACACCAGCGCCTGCACCTGCACCAACACCTGCGCCTGCACCTGCACCAACACCAGCGCCTGTGCCAACACCAGCGCCTGCACCTGCACCGCTACCAGCGCCTGCACCAACACCAGCGCCTGCACCTGCACCGCTACCAGCGCCTGCACCAACACCAGCGCCTGCGCCTGCACCTGCACCGCCGTCGATCGATGATACCCAGTTACCGGCTGAAACTCAACCGCCTGCTGATCCTGCACCGCCTCTAGAACCAAAGAAGCCCAGCCTGCCTTTAATCGGGATTATCGATACTGGGTTTGCTGCCAACAATCCGGATCTTGATTATTCTAAAGTGACACTGGGGCGCGATCGCATTGACGGTGACAACAACCCTTTAGTGTCGTCTGATGCAGAAAACGAACACGGCACGGCTGTTTGGAGTTTGATTGGCGCTCGCGCAGGTAATAATATTGGCATTGACGGTATTAACGATCGCGCTCCTGTTTGGCTGGGACGCGCCAGCGGTTCCGGGCAGTGGGACTTGTCGCTGACAGATTTCGTGCATGAAGCTAAGGCACGGGGGCAGCAGAATGCTATTGTCAACCTCAGCCTGGACTTAACTCAAGTTAACGGCGAGGGCAACGTGACGACTCGCTACGAGTTGACGCCCAGAGAACGGGCGGCTTTAGAATATGCTCGTCAGAATGGAGTGCTGCTGGTGGTTGCTGCTGGCAACGACGGCGGTGTGATGTCGGTTTTGGGTCAAGCTTCCCAGGAGTTTGACAATATTATGACTGTTGGGGCGTTTGACGGAGTGCGCCGATCGTCCTATTCCAGTTACGGCTATGGTTTGGATGCTGTAGTTGCCGAGGGGGAGAACAATCTAGATTCGCTTACGGGAACTTCTTTTGCAGCAGCGAAAGCGACTGGGAGGGCGTCTGTTGTGTGGGAAAGCAATCCAGAGTTGAGCGATCGGCAAGTAATTGATATTCTCAAACAAAGTGCGATCGATGTCAATTTACCGGGTTGGGATCGGAAAACAGGTTTTGGATTGTTGGATTTAGATAAAGCCGTGCAGTTAGCGAAGGAAACAGCACCGCAAGAAAGCACTCGCGCAGAATTCGCAACACCTGAAACTTGGGGTTACGAAGGGCTCGTAAAACCGATGGAACGAGCTACGGCAGATCGATTTAACGGCAAATCTTATGAGTGGCAACCTTACACGATTCAAGCCGGAGATAGTCTCAGCGAAATTGCCAGAGAAACAATGGGAAGCGCTGCTCCCGATTACTACAAATTCATTGCCAAACACAACAACATTTCCAATCCCAACGTAATTTCTAAAGGTCAAAAAATAGAGGTTCCTGTAGAAGTAGCGGCATCTGATGGCGGTGATAATTCGATCGAAAAGCCAGAGCAACCGTCACCTAATTCAACTAATTCAAGATCGATCAACGGTCACAACATTGCTGACAAGTTCTATCCGGTTTACGACAAATATCAAAATACGCTCGGCAAACCTAATTCAGATGTTACCAACTATTCAGGCAATGTCAGCTATCAACTATTCGAGCGCGGTTCGATCGTCAGCAGTCCTAAAGGAACTTTTCCGATTTACGGTGCGATCCGTCAAGAATATTTGAAAACAGGCGGGCTTGATGGTAGGTTGGGAGTTCCGAGAAGCGGGGAGATCGATCGGGGTAACGGTAATAAGATTCAATACTTTGAAGGCGGTCACATCTATTGGAATGGCAGTAAGGCGACTGCTTACCAAGAGCCTGGTAAACCATCCAATCCTGGCGACAGCAAGCCTGGAGAAAATAGCAACAGCGGTAACACTGAAAGCGGTACAAAACCTGAAAAACCGCGAACTATTCCCAATGGCTTCGAGTCTTTGTCTAGTGCAATAGGTATTGATTTTTATCGCAGAGGCTCTGACTACGTACAAATTGTAGATCTAAGCAAGGGAGCCTCCGTCAAGTTCCTTCATGGAGAAATTACTGAGGAGGGCAATAGTCCTGAGTTTAGGACTCAAACTATTGATGAAGCTTGGTCGGATTTTTCCGGAAAAAATCCTCGGCCTTTCTCTGTTACAAATGGTCAATACTTCGATCAGGGATTTTTGAGTAAAGTGAATAATTTTGGGTTCGGGGGCTTCTTCGGAGATACAAGCGCTCAAGTTATTCACTCTCTAAAAATTGATGGACAAGTAGTAAGCACTGGCGCTAAAACTCAAGAAGATGCAGACAGTTTACTAATGTTAGAATTGTTCGGCAATCGGGCAACTATCCAGGACTACGATCGGAATTTATTCGATTCATCTTCAGCCAAAAATATTCTGGTCAGCTACGATCCTATAGAGTATGGAGCATCACGGAATACGGAACAGGGAAGAACATTCATCGGTGTTGGCGATCTTCATGGTTCTGATGGGATTAATGAGAGTGTTTTACTGTTTACTTCTGACAAATCCACTCAAAATAATGCTGGTGATACTCTCAAAAATTTTGGAGCTAATAAAGTAATGATGCTAGATGGTTCTGGTTCGTCTAAATTAAATGTGAAGGGCAAAACTCTTTTATCAGGAGACAGCAGAAAAATACCACAAACAATAGGTGTAGTAGGTGGGGTATTCGGTCCGTATTTGCCTCCGAAACCTGGATTAATGGGTATTTGAAATTATGCGATCGCTTCTAGTCGATAGCCTCAAACTAACTCCCGTTTCGATCGTTGAGGTGTAGGGTAAGGCGCGCAGTGCGTATCTTACAGATAGTGTCTGCGCGTAAGTCCCGATCGCTCTAACGGCTCGATTTCAATATCGGGAGAAATCTCAATGGCTGCAATTCTGGCATTCTCAACTATCGTATTTCCCATCATTGTATTGTGTACTGCCTCAAATTTAGATTCTGCTTCCGAAATTTCTTCGTAGTGTACAATCACATGATAATATTTATTAATTGGTTCTCCAGAATCTGAAATTTCCACCGCAAGCGAATCTATATTTTGAGACTCTTCTGCTTTTTCCCGATACTCGTCGGCTAAATGTTCTAAAGCAATCGCGATCGCGTGTTCTTTCGTTTGTCCGTAAAAATTCATGCGATCGTCGGGGCGATCGCTCAGAGATGATGAAATCTGACAAACATACTGCCCATTTGATTGAGCGAAAACGTCGATCCCAATTGTTGCAGTAGTGCGATCGGAATTGATTTTGGTCATCTGAACCTCCCTATCTGATTAAGTAAGGTTTAGGAATTACGTGCTAACTCTATTTGTAGAAGGCGCACGGTGTACATTACACCTACTTAGGGCTGGTTTAATAAGTTGGAAAAGTAAACACTCTATGGATTATCTGACCCATAAAAGGTGGTCAAGTGCAAAAAAAAACAGCTAAAATAAGTCTGACTGAATAAGTTATGGGCAATCATGAGAGCAATTGATTCGTGATTCAATCCCTATTTACTATCTCCGTAAACGATGTAGTTGTTAGCATTTCAAGTGCGGTTAATTAAGCTTTCACTGATTTTAACACGATCGCCCTTGCTCCATCGGCGTTGATCTCCGTTCATCTGCCTTCATCTGCGGTTCAAAAAAGAGCCTGAAGCGAAGCTATCCCTTTCCCCGTAGGGTAGGGTAGGGAATCGCTCTTTATCAAAAAAAGAGCGATCGCCCATTTTATTTCAATTGCTAACCAGAAATCACCTTACTCAAAAGATGAGCCTGAGAACCCTCCAGACGCGGCCCGTGAATCTGCACCACCAAAGAAGCCAAATAATTGCCCCAACGAGCCGCTTGTGTAGAACTCAAACCGTTAGTAATTCCAAACAAAACACCGCCCGCAAAAGCATCCCCAGCACCCACAGTATCGATCGCCTTTACCGGAAATCCAGCCACATCAACAATCTGTTTGTTCTCCACCACCATGCAGCCTTTATCCCCATTAGTGATAAAAGCCAAATCCGAAATTTCGCTCATTTTCCGAGCGCACTCTTCCAAAGATTCCTCCTTAAAAAAGCTCCGAACTTCATCAGCATTGCAAAAAATTACATCGCAATATTCCGAAACCACCTTGTGAAAATCATCAGCAAAGCGATCGACTAAAAAGCCATCCGAAAAAGTAAAAGCCACCTTCACACCCAGACGCTTAGACTGTTCCATCGTCTCAATGCTAGCCTTTCTAGGGTCTGGAGCATCCCAAAGATAGCCCTCAACATAACTGTACTTGCAGTGAGCCAGTCGATCGACATCAATATCAGTCGCAGCCAGAGTAGTAGAAACCCCCAAATTAGTACACATCGTGCGTTCCGCATCCGGCGTAGTCAGCACTACACAAGTACCCGTAGGCCCGTTCGACTCAGCAGCAGGATGCACGTTAAAATCAATCCCCGCCGCCAGCAAATCTTGGCGGTAAAATTCGCCGTTAGTATCCTTAGCAACCTTCCCCGAATAATACGCTTTACCGCCGCTCTGAGCCAAACCTATCATCGTATTTGCCGCCGAACCGCCCGATCGCATTTGCAGCGAATTGTGTTCTAAATCGTGCAAAATCCCCCCCTGCGTTTCCGAATTCATCAGCGTCATCCCGCCGCGATTCAGCGCGTGGCCGAGTACAAATTCATCTTCTACCAATGCTAGGATGTCTACCAGGGCATTTCCCACGCCAAACACATCCACGGAACGGGAATCTTGATTGTTTTCTGTCATCAGTAATTTTTGGTTTACACTAATTATCAACTTTATAATAAATCGAATTCAACTCAACATCTATTTTCTTTAAGTTATCTTTATCTAAATCCCCAACAAGCCCAAATCGATTTAATCCAAAATCCAAAATCTAAAATATAAAATCGATATGACTGATACTTGTCTCCCACCTCTGATTCAGCAAATGTTGCAGCCCGGCTTTTACCCGCACGGGGTGACAGAACCAGTGCAGCTAATTCAGACTCATGCTTCCTTTGTTTTGCTGACAGGAGATTATACTTACAAAATCAAGAAACCCGTCAATTTTGGTTTTTTAGACTATTCAACCTTGGAGAAAAGGCAGCATTTTTGCACCCAAGAATTGCTGATGAACCGACGCACTGCACCGGAAATTTATATAGAAGTTTTGCCCCTTATTAAAATTGGGGATTCGTTTCAATTTGGCAGCAACTTACCTGCTATAACTCCGGCTGAAGTTGCTGTAGAATACGCATTAAAAATGCAGGAGTTTCCTCAAGAGTCGCTGTTGCTTAGTTTGTTGGATAGGGGACTGTTAACAGAGCAAATTATGGCAGACTTAGGGCGGGAAGTAGCAAAGTTTCACAGCACGGCAGTTAGTAACAGCTACATTCGCACATTTGGCAAAGTCAGTCAGATTCGTACAGCAATAGAAAACAATTACCTGATTTCCCAAAAATATATCGGCGACCCGCAGACTCAGACACAATATGAGGAAACAAAAAATTATACTGATGCGTTTTTTGCAGAAAATCAAGAGTTATTTAACCTGCGGATTGCCCATAATAAAATTCGCGAGTGCCACGGAGATTTGCACTTGCGGAATATAGCATTCTGGCAAGATAAAATATTACTGTTCGACTGCATTGAATTTAACGAGCCTTTCCGCTTTGTTGATGTCATGTACGATGTGGCTTTTACAGTAATGGATTTGGAATCGCGCGGGCGCAGAGACTTAGGCAACGCTTTTCTCAATACTTACATCGAACAAACAGGGGATTGGGAAGGACTGCAACTGTTGCCTCTGTATTTGAGCCGTCAAGCTTATGTTAGAGCAAAAGTAACTTCGTTAATGTTGGACGATGCCGCTATTTCAACGGCCCAAAAAGCAGAGATTTCACAAACTGCCGCTCATTACTATAAACTGGCTTGGCAATACACAAAACCACACCGGGGAAAGTTAACTTTGATGTCGGGTTTGTCGGGTTCTGGCAAGAGTACAGCAGCTCGATATTTAGCTCGCCGCACAGGGGCAATTCACATTAGATCCGATGCTGTTCGCAAACATTTAGGCGGAATTTCTTTAAACGAACGCGGGGGGGAAGATTTGTACTCGGATGAAATGACGGCACAGACTTATGGTAGATTGTTAGAGTTGGGGATAATTCTGGCTGAACGAGGTTGGAATGTGATTTTAGATGCAAAGTTCGATTGCCAAAAAGCGAGAACCGATGCAATTAATCAGGCTCAATCCCACGGGTTGCCCCTGCAAATCATTTACTGCACCGCACCAATTGAAGTATTGCGAGAACGACTGCAACAGCGCAGAGGCGATATTGCCGACGCGACAGCCGAACTATTGAGTTCGCAGCAATCAGCTTTTGAACCTTTTACGGAATTAGAGCAAATTTCTGTAACGATTGTAGATACCCCGCAAGAGTTAGAGGTACAATTAAACGTGATTTGTGGGCAGTAGTTGCAGAGCGATCGCCCTTGGCAATTTGATTCTCTGGTAATATTGTAAATATCTTTCTGTTTTATTACAAAAAAAAGTTGCAGCTTATGCCAAAATTTACCGGAGACTCGAAGGGGTTTAGCCCCGCGTTGATATGGTTTGTGTTGTTTACCGTTGGGTTTCGCTTAGTAGGATGTACGCTGCCCCTGAGTCTGGGCCTTGGTGTCATCGGTGGCGTGGCAGCAGGTTTAATTGTCGCTTGGTGGCACAACGAATTACTACTCAACCCGAATATGAATTCCAAGGACAAAACCTCCGATGCTATCCTCAACAAAGAAGTAGTGCAAAGGGAGGGCCATAAATATAGCAAAACCTCTAGGGGTGATGCTGCTACATTGTTTGGCTGGTTATCTGGACCAGAGGATCGTCGCTAGCACCGAAAATAGTTTTGAGTATTGAGTTGTAAGCTTTAAGTTAAAGAGTTCATAATTCACAACTCTATACTAAAAATTAACCACTCCCGTCACTTAAATTACTAATTACAGATTAGCGACTAACGATCGCTCATTACCCATTACCCATTACCGCTAACGAGCAATTTGAATTACTTGCTTAATGTTTGTATTTCTCTCGAAACTCCTGCCGCTGTTTATTTATCCTTTGGGGTTGAGTTGCCTGTTAATGATGGCGGCTTTAATCACACTTTGGAAGCGTCCCAAATGGGCGGCGGCGCCAATTGCTGCGGCTCTAATTATTTTACTCCTCGGAAGTAGCGGTTGGGTTTCAAAATCGTTAGTTCGAGCGCTCGAATGGCAAAACTTACCAACCGCCGAACTCCCACAAGCTGAAGCGATAATCGTCTTGGGCGGCGGTGTCAAAGCAGCTTTACCTCCCCGTCCTTGGGTAGAATTAGCGGAAGCGGGCGATCGAATAATCTACGGTTCCCGACTTTACCGGCAAGGCAAAGCTTCCCTGCTAATTCTCAGCGGCGGTAGAGTAGATTGGAAAGGCGGCGGGGCTCCAGAATCGGCAGACATGGCAGAAATTGCCCAAACAATGGGTGTACCGGCATCAGCAATTCTGCAAGACCCCGATTCACACAACACTTATCAAAATGCCGTCAACGTGCGGAAAATTTTAAATGCTAAAGGCATAAAAGGACCTGTTTTGCTAGTGACATCGGCGATGCACATGACTCGATCGCTCTTAATTTTCCAGCGTCAGGGAATAAAAGCAATTGCAGCGCCAACAGACTTTCAGATAACCCAGCAGGATATCGCAGCATCCGAAAGAAATTGGCAAGCAGTCGCCTTGAATTTATTGCCGGATACCTATGAGTTAAACCAGTCAACTAAAGCTTTGAAAGAATACATCGGCATAATCGTTTATCGCCTGCGGGGATGGCTTTAACATAATTTGAGATTTGGGATTTTGGGTGGAAGAATTTAAGTAGTCTCAACCGTTAAGTCACTTCCCAAATCCAAAATTGATTCAGTGTGCTAGCTTAAAGTCAATACAGCCAATATTAGCCACACTCGCCCCCAAACAATCATGCTGCCCCACGAGTTGCAAAACATTGCCCCAGAACCGACTCCCGCGGCCGAAATTTTTCAGAGACACCAAATTGTCCGCGAGTTTTACTATGAAATTAAGTACCGTCAAGAACTAGAACTTCACTGCCAGTGGTATTACGCTACAGCCAAGCAGCATCAGCAAGAATTGCAGAAAATGCAGGGAGATTGGAATATTTTAGGTTGGTTTAGCCGCGGACGGTCGAAAAATTAAGGGTTAAATAAAAAAGATGGTTTGTAGTAAGGAGTTTAGCCCTGCAGATCGACTAAAAGCCACAGAAAAACCTGAAGTCCTAACTACAAACTGTACAACAGCTATATGACTCCCGCCCAAAAATGGATACTTGCTTTCCGACAGGAGTCGCTATCGGCGGAAAATTTTAGACCCTAGTTCAAGCTTCCAGATTCATCTGTGGAGTAAATCTAAAATCTAAAATCTAAAATCGACTGACGGGATTTGATATTGTCTTTGGGCTCCGGCTTCAACTTTTGAGACAGCTAGACTTCCGAAGATATCAATTCAACCTCATCCTCTTTCAGGTGAGCTCGAAATTTTTTGTCAAATTGTACTAGAATCGGCCAATTAGCACTGACAGGTCGGCCGTGCCATTCGTGAACGATCGCCACGACTTCTCCTTCCATACCCTTAATATCAAATGGTTGACTGCGATTTTCAGGATGGTGGTAGACAACAACAGAGTTTTTAATGCAAACGCGATCGCCAACTTTCATAGACTTATATTTAGTGTTCTCTCTTCAAAACTCTGCAAAGCTTACGGGTGCTTAACACTTATAGGCTTTGCCGACAGTTTTCTTATCTTCCCACAAGTAGAGCGAAAACTTAAACAAAGTTGGCGGTTCCCTGTCGGTGCTTCGATCCCCAGCCGCGATCCACGTCAGCTAAAATGTCGATCCATTCTCGGTTGAACCCGCAGCCCCGATCGGCTTTTAAAGCTCGATCGGGCGGATTCTCATGGGCGGGAATAGATGCAGGCTAATCGGGAAACTGTTAACTTAACTGATTTAACCAGCACTCAACATCAACAGCCAAGGTTTGACCCAACTCCAGCAACTGCCGGATCGAAGACAACTCCCAGCCGCCGCCTGAACGTGCAATCTCCAAGGCAACAGCAGCCCCCGCAGTTTCGCCCGCCGAGGCATCTTGCCGTTGCAGCCAGCCCAAACACAGAGGCACAATTTGACTGTACAGAGAATCGAAATACAGTTCCTGCGATTTGTCCAAACACAAACCCAGACTCAGCCGATCGCCCACCGCAATCAAACGCTCGATCGTGCATATCTCAGCTTCCAACTTGACAGGCGAGCGCTCATCCACGCCCGATCCTGCCTGCAGCAGCGCGTCAAGCGATCGCCAAACCAGCTTTTCCAAAATTTCCTTGACTTCGGGAACGTTCAACCGACAGCGGAGATGGCCGCTTTCAGTGGCGATCGCCTCAATTTCGGCCAGCAGCGGTTCCAGATCCTCCGTTTCCACTTCCAGGGCCTTGGCCGCCGTCAAACAGCGGTGTCCCAAAGCCACCTCAGCAGCTACCTGCAACTCTACCGGCACCGGCAACTCGTCTCGGTGGAACGCCATCATCACCCCGTAATTTTCGCGGTAAACCTGAGTGTAAAGCTGATCCAACCGAGTCAAATTTTCCTGACTCAGCAACTGGACGATCCGGTGGCGTTCCTCAGCGAATAAATCCCGCAAGCTAAAGGACTGATCCCCAAACAGCCGCACCATTTCCAGAATCGCGTGGGCCGCCGAAGCTTCTTGCATAACTCCAAACAACCGCTCTTTGAGCATAGTGTAAGACCGGCGGCTGCCAAAAGGCTGAATGCAGCAGTGGAAGTCCCAGCCGCCGAGGTGCAGCGCAGCAAACACAAAAATCTCTGTTTCCCGCGTAATTTCCGAGGTTAACTGCAATTGACCCACTGCCAGAGTCATCGATCCCATGCGCTGAATTTGGAAATCTTGCTGCTCGGCCTGATAGCAGTAAACTCGCTGTTCGCGGGGATATTTGGCAAACAGAGAACTGATCGCGTAGTGGGCCGCCACTTGTCGGAGACTAATTTGGGCTGTCACCACCAGTTGGCGGTAAACTTCGGCCCCTGTTGTGAAACAGTAAACGTTGCTGGGTACGAGGGCTAGTCGATCGACAAAATCCTTTTCTAGCTGCACGCCGGTAACTTCGCCCGCCAATTCCAGCGCCCGGGCCGCGTAGCGCAGAATTTGCACGCCTTCTGGCCGGGAGATTTCTTCAAAAAACCAGCCGCAGCTAGTGAACATTAACAGGGTGTGGCGCTGCATTTCCAGCAGTCGCAGGGCGTCCACCTGTTCGGAGGCATCGAGGGGGCGCACTTGATGGCGTTCGAGGAAACTGTCAACATTAGTGGGCGATCGATCGCGGATGACCTCAATATATTCATCTCTGGCTTTCCAGGGATCGCACAACAGCTTGCGCCCCGCTTCTTCGTAAATCGGAATCAGTCGATCGCGCAGCCAATTGAGAGTATCCCGGAGAGGGCGGCGCCATTTTTGGTTCCACTCGCCGCCGCCACCGCAGCCGCAATCATCTTGCCAGCGATCGACCCCGTGAGAGCAACTCCAGGCCGTTACGGGTTTGAGTTCAACTTCCCAAGCGCTCGGATTTTGACTTAAATAATGAGCAAAATTCGTCACCGTCCAGCCTCGGCGGGGGAACTCTTCTGTGAAGGCGTAGGCGAGGCATTTTTCGGTACCGTTTTTGTGGTGGCCGAAAGTTTCGCCGTCCGTCGCCACGCAGATTAATTGAGCCGGTCGGTGGTCTCCCCGTACTGCTTGACCCAACCGGCCTGCCAAGTGGTGGCTGCTGCTGAGAACGTCATTGAAGCCCATATCCCGCGAGATGGGGCCGTCGTAAAAAAAGATATCAATGTAGGGAGTGTTGGCAGGTGGGGCTTCGGAATTTTGGAAGTGTCTGCGGCCAAAATGGTGAGAGCTCAGTGGCGAGAGTTGGTGGTCAGCCATTAACCGCATTTCTGGTTTCAAATAGCAGCGGTACGGGCGAGTCGGATCGATTTGACCGCCGCCGACTTCGTGCCATTCGGAATTTTCCGCTGGTTCTCCTTCGTGGTTTTGCCCGATTAGCGGGCGGCAGCGTTCGGCTTGGGAGGGGGCTAAGACAATGAAGCGGATGCCTTCAGCGACTAAAACTTCGAGGGTGGCGTAGTCTACGGCGGTTTCGGCGAGCCACATTCCTTCGGGCTCGCGACCGAACCGGGAGCGAAAATCTGCGATCCCCCAGCGAATTTGGGTGTATTTGTCTCGCTCGTTAGCCAGCGGCATGATGATGTGATTGTATACTTGGGCGATCGCGTTGCCGTGACCGTTGAGGCGCTGACAGCTTTTGCGATCTGCCTCCAGAATCCGCTGGTAGACTTCCGCGTCGTAGCGTTCGAGCCAGCTCATCAGGGTCGGCCCGATGTTGAAGCTCATGTACTCGTAGTTGTTAACGATCCCCGTGACTTCCCCGCGATCGTTGAGTATGCGGGCAAAGGCGTTGGGGCGGTAGCACTCGATGTCAATCCGTTCGTTCCAGTCGTGGGCGGGAGAGGCGCTGGCTTGGCGTTCGATCGCGTCCAGGTAAGGGTTTTCCCGGGGCGGCTGGTAAAAGTGACCGTGAACCGTCACGCACACCCCAGTTGCAGCCGCCGCACTGCTTTGGGTTGCAGCAGTTACGGTTGGCGAAGACAAAGGTACCACATCAGATTGAGTTGTAGAAATCGAAATCATGCGATCGAATCCTCAAGTAGTTAAAGACAATAAAACCAGCCTAATAACAAACTGAAACCTTACGCAGCAAGAGTTACAGCTAGGCATCTGTTAGGGCTAAATTTGGCTGACAAGTTTTGATACATTTGTAGTATTGCGAGCAAAGCATTCGTTCCAAGATGCCAACCGTCGATCCCTGGGTTTTTCTGCCAATGCTTTGCTGTTGAAAGACTTAAAAAAGGTAGCTTTTGCTGCTTTTTGGCACTTGCGACCCATTTCGGGTTCGTGCTTGCAGGGCTGCTCATTGAGATTTTGATTTACATAGCTGGATTTTAAAGTCTTATTCAGTAAATAGCAAGTTTTCGCCGGAAAGATTTAATTTTTGGCAATAAATCTTGGCGGTTGTGGATATCGGTTTAATGCCCGATCGATTTATAGAATAAGAGTTTTGCCTGAGTTTCGCATCATACTTTAGGTGCTTTTTACCTAAGTTCTGGAGAAGTTAGGCCGGTTGGGTTAGGGCGGGGGAGATTTGCTGCAAATGTACTTTCCAGAAGAGTTGTAACACTTGTGCGGAGTCAAAAGGCAACAAAAAAGCAAAACGGTAAGTGTTAGGTTTTAACTCCTGAGAGGTATGTGAGGGCGGAGGGGAAGGAGGAGCAGGAGGAGGAGGGTTTGGACGAGAAGATGCTGCATTTGACGGCGAAGTTGGAGAGGCAATTTGCCGAGAGTGCCAAGTTAGAGGCGATGATTCCGGAAAATCTGCCGAGGGTGAGTTCTGGCGGATAGTTCGTCAATTGCTGAAGATTATCATGATTTTTTGCGAGAACTTAAGGAAGGTATTGTGCAATATCAAGTGCGGGCAGTACTTTTTAGGCAAAGAAGCGCAATAGCGAGAATTAGAGAAAGCTTTAATCGATCGCAGCCGCGATTTTTTACTAGAGTTGAGTGGGGAATTTGCCTTAAATCAATAAATTAATTAAGGGAAGCAGAAACCTAATTATGTTAACTTCAAACAATTTTAAGAGATACCTGGCTCAGTTTAATGGTAAGAGATTCACAAATGATTTAGGATTGCTATATATATTAAACACCTTCCAAACAGATATCAAGTTCCCTAGCAAAGGCCTCTGGTGCATCCAGCATCAGCCAGTGTCCGGTGTCGGGGATCGTAGTTGTCGTCAGTGTGGGACGGAGGATGTGGAGGCTGAAGGGAAAAGTGTTTGAGGGAGCAATAATGGCGTGGGCTCGTGTTCCAGGGGCTGCTAGGTAGCGATCGAGAGCATCAACTGCTTCAAAGGCAAACATCCCGCGAGACATTCCAGACAGACAATCCTGTGGAGTCGCCGCCAACCAAGCGAGAACCCGATCGCGCGTCTGGGCCCTGCTTCCTGTCAGCGCCTCATTGAAGCTGGTTTCCACAGCAGCCCGCCAATCATCCGTCTCCAGAGCCCTCTGGTAGGGAACGATGCGTTCCTCGCGCACATCTGCAGGCACCTTGGTAAAATCTCCAGGTGGATCTGCCAGAATCAACTGCGCTATGCGGTGCGGTGCGCTAGCTGCTGTGGCGAGGGCAATACAGGCACCGAAACTGTGCCCGACGATCGCCACTTGATCGAGTCCCAGCCCATCCAGTACCGCCACAACATCCCCTGCACAGGAGGCGGGCGCATAGTTGCCGTCCTCCGGCGGTGCAGAATCGCCGTGTCCCCGCATATCAAGGGCGATCGCGCGTCGGGTACGGGCGACATGGGCAAGCTGCGCCTCCCAGATGCTCGCGGAAACCGCCATACCGTGCACGAACACCACCGGCAGCAGTTCCGAGTCCGCAGCGGTGACAGGGGGGCTGGCTTCGATGATGTGAATAGTGCCGATCGGTCCTTTGATAGTTGTCGATCGCATAAAATTTTCTCCTAAGTTTGATAGTCATGGACCCACGGGTAGTCAGAAACCGGATTTTTCGCAAAAATACTCGGTGATATCAAATCCGTTAACATCGGAATTATTATCTCTCTCTTCTCTTTCTCTGTGTCCTCTGTGCCCTCTGTGGTTTAATCATTCCGATACAACCGGAATTGATATTAGAGCATCGCAGAAAAGGTAAAAACCCGGTTTCTTTGGTTGGGACGGGTAAGTCAGGTTTCAATTTCCTCTTTTCACACAACCAATTTTACCTCTGTTACTCCTTGGCGCAATTCATACTGTCCTTTTACCCAAAATTGTTTAATTTTTTCACCCAAAAACGGAGCCGTTTGCATCATTAATAAACGTATAAATACATTGTTTCGGAGTTGTTCGCCTTTCCACGCTTCTTGTGCTTGAAGTTGTTGGGCGCGAATAATTTCGGGTTCGCGTTCTGCCTGAATCCGCGATAATGCTAAGTCAATATCCTCGTAATTAGCCCCTGCTTTCAATAAAGGTACAAGGTGATTGGCCGCAACAATTACATCGCGTAACGCCATGTTAATTCCTTGAGCGCGAACCGGAGACATAGGATGTGCCGCATCCCCCAAAAGTAGGATTCCTGGTCGATGCCAGCGCGGACAGCGACCAACCACAACAGATAATCGCATCGGAGATTCGATCGTATCGGCACTGTTGCGGAAATGTTCTGCCATCCACCCAGGAGATAGCGATGCGAAAGTTTCTGCCCAGTCTGTGTGTTTCCGATCAGTTTTGTCATCTGCAGATAGCACCCAAGCCAGATGAAGCTTTCCTGATTCTGCCCCATGAAAGACACTGAATCCGCTACCGCCATTCAGGATGGAATAAAATACATTATCCGCCACAAACCGAGGATGAGCGGCAAGTTTAAACCACAGAACATCTATACTATTCTGCTGTTTTACTAACTCTAATTCTGCACGTTGTCGTACAACCGAGTTTCTACCATCTGTGCCAATCACAAGTGCAGCAGGAATCTCTCGCCCATCTCCTAGCTTTACACCCGCAATGCGATCGTCCCTGTACAGTAAATCTTTTACGGGAATACCTGAGATCAATTCAAACTCTGGATGCAACTGAGCTTCTGAAATTAGTGTTTCTAGCAAAGGCGGTTGCGATACCAGCGTACAAGGTCGATTTGACCCCATTGGCTCATCAACTCGAAATAGTTGCCGATCGCCCACAACGAACTCCCAGGCATCAATTTGTCGGTGGGGAACACCTTCTAGCATACTGGATAAGCCCATTTGGGCGATCGCATCCAATCCGCTGGGCATTAACCCTTCACCGCGAAACATTCGGTAGGAATCTTTTGCCGCCTCAACCAAGGTTGTGGCAATACCTCGTTTCACCAGCAGCAAGGCAAGTGCCGCACCAGTTGGCCCCGATCCCACAATTACAACTTGCCTCATTGCCATTCCCCATTGCTTTTTAATGTATTTCCAGTTTAATTTCCATCCTAAGAAATAAAGCACTGCCCGCAACTATTCATACACTTCTGCTGAAAAATATTCTAGTAAAGACAGTATTTGTTAGACTAAAATGTTTTATTAACGGTAACAACTTGAGATACATTTACTACAGAATCTTTGGAGAAACCCGTAAGTTCTATCGGCAACCAAACATTATATCGATAGTGATATGATGCCTCGGCTGCCACAGAAAACATTCAAACCGCTGTCTAACCGATAAATTGCAGGCTAAACCTCAAATCTATCGCCAATGCCTCCACACTGACCATAAAAATTTATGGCTAGTGGGCATCTCTTTCTAACTGTTGGGAAATCTCTTTGAGCGCATCGATCGTGCAAATTAAGCGGGGATGCTCTGGATCTAATAAATCGAGTTGCTCCCAGGGAATACGATATCCCTTATGTAGATTGCTGGCACCCAAAAGATGCAGCAAACCTGCGCCTAAATTCCAGGCAGACAAACGCTCCACGATCGCCGGTATGCCCACCAAATATTCTACAATTACCCAATCGTCGCCTTGCTGCTGGGCACGCACCTCTTCAATGCGTCCAACGCGATTGCCCGTTGAATCAAATACGCATTTACCCAGCAACAGTTCTAAATGTAGTTCGCGACTTGCCATCAACTTCCTCCTGGAATGTGTTTAATAACCCGTTCGCGCAGCCAAACTTCGTAGGCTAATGCGGGAGTTTGTTCGGCATCGAGATCCACTTCCACATCAATGCCGATGTTTCGCACCTTCGACCAAGCAATGCGAAACGGTTCGGTGTGTCGAGCACCCCACTTGCTGGCAATCGCGGCAACCCAACGCGCCCAACGGGGATGAAGTCGATGCGCTAAGGTGGTGACTCCTGTTTCAAGATACGCCAGTCGCGGCGGTTGCCCCTCTAGGATTTCTACAACAATGCCATCAACCTTGCCCATCTTGCGTTGGTTGCGATCGACAATCTGATTATCTAGGACATCTCGAATTACATCCATATCAACCTCCAAGCACTTCTAATGGAATGGCGACGATCGCTAGGACAAAAGTCAGAACAAGTGTGAAAATGGTAATACTGTTACTGATCCAGCCGTTGCAATGGTCGCCCACATACTCGCGATCGTTCATCAACACCAAGAACGGGATAATCGTCAGCGGTAAAATTACGGCAGTCAATGCCATTGAAAATAAAGTTAGTTGCAACGGATCGATTCCCACCACCATCAGCAGTGATGCCAGAAATACAAACACTGTGTAAACAAAGCTGAAACGGGCTGCCTCTTTGGGATGCAAACTTTCACCCCAGTTCCAACCAAAGGCCTGCGCCACAATATAAGCCGTATCTAAGCTAACTTCCAAAGCCGCTCCAAAACAAGCAACGCCCAGCGATGCAGCAAACAGCACAAATCCCCAATATCCCAAAGGTTGGGTCAACATCAAAGCTGCTTGTTCGTAGCTGTCTACTTGAATTCCTCGCGGGTGCAATACCTGTGCCGCCACAATCAGCACTCCCAGCGAGACGAGGCTACCAAACCCCATGCCTAGCCCAGCAACTGCACGATTTACACCGAGATGCGATCGGTCCCATTTATCTTCAACGGCACCAGAGGAGTAGAAGTAAAACAAATAGGGACTAATTAATGCGCCGAGGATGCTGACGGCAATAAACAGATAATGGGCGGTGTCTTGTTGGGGTATAGTTGGCAAAAGTCCTTCAGCAACCGCAGGTAATGCTGGACGAAGCTTGAAGGTTGCCACCACAAACGCCAGTGTAATCAGTCCTAGGAAGGAAACGCCGTTTTCAATTAAGCTAAAAGTGCCCTTCCAAAGCAACAGCCAGATTGCAAAGGAAACGGGTAGCGCCCACCATTGAAAGCTAATGCCTGTTACAAGTTGCAGCGCAATGCAGACGCCGCCAATTTCAGCACCCAGCACTAAAAAATCGACGATGACCTCGGCAATCAACGGGAATATGAAGAAATTGAAGCCCAATCGTTCGCGAACGGCATCTGCCAAAGTGTGTTTGCTGACTGCCGCGAGGCGACCTGACATTTCGACTAAAGCGATGACACAAATCGTGCCTAGAACGATCGTCCAAATCAACTGAAACTCGAAGCTAGAGCCTGCTTCTGCGGCTGTGGCGATCGCTCCCACATCTAGGAAGCCGCCAATACTGGTGACAATACCCAAAGCAATTTCCCGAATCTTGTTCACGGCCGGTCTCCCTGGGCTTTGACCAATGTTTCAAGCTGCTGTTGTTCAGTTGCAAGCTGCGCTAGAGGTGTGGCGATCGCGGCTTTGCGGTGCTGCTTGACGGCCGTTGTCATCTGCTGAAGCGTTTGCTGTAACTGGTATATCTGTCTTGGCAAAGTAGCAGAGTCAGTCAAATCTTTAGTTTCCTTGGCAATTTCCTGCTGGCTCTTTTCCAAGGTCTGTTGAGCGTAGAGGTCGGGAATGCTACCCTGTTGCCAAGTCTCTCCCACCATACGAGCGGTCGCTGTCCAAGATTCAACCGTTTTCAGCGTTTTGACCAACTTATGATGGGAGGACGACTGACTACAGCCAGCTAGCACCAGCAGCAGACTGGCGAGTAAAGCTTTTTTCATGGGTGGCGCTCGACTCCTCTAAGCAGTTTTACTAATATTTTCCTGCTTCAAATCGACACTTAACAGCATCCTTAGAGAGATTTATCTCTTTAGGTAGATTGGCATTAGTCCTAGAAAATAAGGTGTTCTGATTTACGATCGCGATCTTACAAATCCGGCTAAACGATCGATCGCACAACACCGCCATCCACTCGCAAAGCAGCCCCGTTTATAGCAGATGATACCGGACTGGCAATAAATGCGACAAGTGCAGCCACCTCCGAAGTCTCCGCAAAACGCTGAATCAGCGAAGAAGGGCGAGTCTTTTCAAAGAACTCTTTCTCCACTTGTTCGCGAGTCACCTTTTGGTTTTCTGCCAATCCTTGAATGAACTCTTCTACTCCTTCCGATCGCGTCGGTCCCGCCAGCACAGAATTAACAGTCACATTGGTGCCAACAGTAGTCTCTGCCAAACCGCGCGCGAGAGAAAGCTGCGCCGTTTTCGTAACTCCGTAGTGAATCATTTCTGCTGGAATGTTGAGCGCCGATTCGCTAGAAATGAAAATAATCCGCCCCCAATTTTTGCTCAGCATTAATGGCAAATATTGTCGAGCCAGCCGCACCCCGCTCATGACGTTTACTTCTAGAATATTCATCCATTCGCCATCGGAAATATCCTCAAATGCTTTAGCGCCATAAATTCCTAAATTGTTTACCAAAATGTCAACTTCCGGGACTTGGTGAAATAATTCGCCGGCTCCCGTTGCCGTTCCCAAATCGGCAGCGACACCTTGAAGTTTGGCATTTGGAGCAATTTCTTTGATTTGGTCGATAGCCATTTTTACCCGCTCTTGAGTCCGTCCGTTAACGATAACAGTTGCACCTTCTTTGGCGAGTTCTGTAGCAATTGCCAACCCGATTCCGGCAGTTGAGCCGCTTACCAGTGAAATTTTACCAGAGAGTTTTAGTTCCATTTTTGTTGTTCTCTAAGAGGTATTTTAGTCTGCCGAGGCGGACTTTATAGTTTTAGTTCAATTTTTGTTGTTGTCTAAGAGGTATTTTAGTCTGCCGAGGCGGACTTTGTTTGTGCAGCATCGGGATTCTATTGGGTGGTTTTAAAGTGAATTTTTAACCAGGCGTTGACCTCACACAGTCCGTAACAAAAGCGATCGCCCCCCCAGCGGGCGATCGCCCCCCAGCATTGAAGCACCCCCAATTCCCTAACCCAACCCATCTTTAAAATTTTCCCGCAGGTTATGATTGACGGTTGGCAGCTTTTGAGAATTTAAATGCTAAACACAAATACAATAATTTCCAGTCTGCTGTTATTTATCCCGGTTTCCATCGCCGGACACTTTCTCGGCTGGGAATCCTCCACAATTTTCATCACGTCGGCTTTAGCCATCATCCCCCTAGCCGCGTGGATGGGGACGGCAACCGAAGAAATCGCCGTCGTCCTCGGTGCCAACTTGGGGGGTTTGCTGAACGCTACCTTCGGAAATGCCACGGAACTGATTATCGGCATCGTCGCCCTCAACGCCGGACTAATAGATGTTGTCAAGGCCAGCATCACCGGTTCAATTATGAGCAACCTGCTGCTGGTGATGGGATTGGCGATGCTGCTGGGGGGCTTGCGCTACAAAGAACAAGATTTTCAGCCGACAGTCGCCCGATTGAATGCTTCAGCGATGAACTTAGCCGTGATTGCCATTTTGGTGCCAACTGCTGTTAATGCCACCTCTATTGGCATCCCTCCGGCAACTATGCAGAACCTCTCTAGCGCTGTTGCTGTAGTGCTGATTGTTGTCTACGTGCTGACACTGCTGTTTTCGATGAAAACCCACAGTTATCTGTACGATGCAGGGGTAGCAGAAATAGAAATGCTTGAAGAATTAGCCGAAAGTAACTTAGCACCAGACAGTCCTGACCACAAAGTCAATCTGCCGCTGTGGATTGGGGTGCTGTTGGCCTGTACCCTGATGGTAGCTGTCGAGTCGGAACTGTTGGTGGGTACTCTGGAAGAAGCGACGGCGCGTTTGGGGCTGACATCACTGTTTACCGGGGTGATTTTAGTGCCGATTATTGGTAATGCTGCCGAACATACGACGGCGGTGACGGTGGCGATGAAAAATAAAATGGATTTGTCGGTTTCTGTGGCCGTGGGTTCGAGTTTGCAAATTGCTTTGTTTGTGGCCCCGGTGTTGGTTTTGGCAGGTTTTGTCTTGGGCAAACCGATGGACTTGAACTTCAACCCGTTTGAACTTGTAGCGGTTGCTGTGTCGGTGCTAATCGCCAATTCTATCAGTTCTGACGGCAACTCTAACTGGCTAGAAGGTACTTTGCTGTTGGCAGCTTATACGGTTTTGGCGCTGGCGTTCTACTTCCATCCGGTAATTGAGGGACTTGTTTAAAAGGCTTTCTTCTGCTGAAGGAGAGGGAAGAGGGAATCAAGAAGAAGGCAGATTTTTTCACTCGCCCACTCTTCCACTCGCCTACTCTCACTTCTTTCTTCGAGAGTGGTGGTTGCGATCGTACAATTGAAATGTAGCTGCTCTCTAGTTATTAGTTCTGGTGTGTTTGTACATTATGTGCTCTCATCAGGGATTTGTGACCTCGATCGGCTATGACAAACAACAAAAGCTTTGGCCTCAACCCGATCGTTAGATCGCAGTGCCCCCGGTTATAAAAAAACACGGGATGCTGAAGTCAAGCGAGACTAAAACCTCCCTTGACTTCATAGACGCTGCAAGATTTAAATCAAGGGTACTCATGAGTCTTTTACTGGGTGTGCTACGATCGTCATAAGTTGACAATTGAGTTGGACTAAATAGCCAAAAAGTTCACCAAAGTTAGTCATACTTAACTTGACTGATTAACATTCTGGGCAGTATGATTAAATCAATGCCGAAAAAAAGGCTTAATAATCTGGGAGAGTAAACCGAGCGTGCAAGTCAAAACTGACCAGCCTGTCACAAGGTCGAACGGGAGCCCGCGTTTCGTTAAATAGGTTGAAAATAGTGGATGACTCACGGCTAAAAGCTTCAACTAAAATTAATTCAATTAGGGTGGGCTACATCCGAATTGACGCCTGTGGACAAGAAAGAGCCGACTCCCTTGGGTGAAGCAGGAAACAAACCCTTCAGAAGTAATTCTGATTGAATGGTGAGGCTTAAATAAGTTTAGCCAAGTTTTCTGTAGCCGTAAACGACGGTCGATTTAAAACTAACCAGCCTATAAAAAGGTCGAACGGGATACCACGATTCGTTAAATTGGTTGAAAATAATGGTTAAACAATGGCTAAAAGCTTCCACAATAATAAATAGTTGTATAGACTTCAAAAATAGGGTGCTGCTCCACCCGAATTTACGCCTGTGGACAAGTAAGAGCCGACTCTCTTGGCAGAAGCAGGAATCAGACCCTCTAGAAAATACTTCTAGTTGAATGGTGAAGCTTAGATAAGTTTAGCCAAGTTTTGTATAGCAGTGTCAAAGTAAAACTTGATAGAGCAACCTCAATCAGGGTTATGTGGCTTCTGTGAGTTATTGCCTCAATCCCAAATGCCCGAATCCTTCCGATCCAGCCAACTCTGGCAAATCCGTGTGTATCCACTGCGGGTCTGAACTTTTGTTGCAAGGTCGATATCGGCTCGTCGCGCCTCTCGGAGGCGGCGGCTTTGGCAGAACATTTGAAGTGGACGACAACGGCGCCCGAAGAGTGCTCAAAGTCCTGCTCAAAGAACATCCCAAAGCTGTAGAACTGTTTAAGCAAGAAGCCGACGTATTGGTCAGGCTCAGACATCCAGGTATTCCAAAAGTCGATCGCGACGGTTATTTTACATTTACGCCAGCTCACAGCACAGAGTCTTTTCACTGTTTGGTGATGGAGAAAATTGCTGGGGCCAATTTGCAAGACTGGCTGAAACATCGGGGCCGCCCCATCAGTCAAGAACAAGCTGTGAACTGGCTCAAACAACTGTCGGAAATTTTAGACCAAGTTCACCGCCTCAACTATTTCCATCGGGATATCAAGCCGCACAATATTATGTGCAAGCCAAACGGGCAGTTAGTGCTGATTGACTTCGGGACTGCTCGGGAAGTGTCGGCGACTTATTTCGCTAAGGTGGGTCAGGGGCAAAATGTGACTGGTATTGTTTCCCCCGGCTACACGCCGCCCGAACAAACTAATGGCAAGGCTGTTCCGCAGTCAGATTTTTTTGCTCTGGGGCGCACTTTTGTTTATTTGCTGACTGGAAAGCCGCCGACTGCCTTTCCAGAGAACCCGCGCACGGGCAGATTAATGTGGCGCAAAGGAGCTCCTCAGGTTTCCGACGCAGTGGCTAATGTAATCGATTATCTGATGGCACCTTTTCCAGGAAATCGACCTCAAAGTCCGCAGATGGTTTTGCAGTGCTTGGAGGAAATTAATCTTGATGGCGCGGAAAGCCAGTTGCCGACTCAGTTGCCGACGACGGGGCAAACTAAAATTCGCGCAACTGCCGGGGAGGGTGGGGCGAAGAAGCAGACTTCTGTAAACCGCCTCAGACCTCTGAATTCGGGATTGAACAAGACCGAGAAAGATGTTTTTGATTGGAAACAGAAGTTGCTGGCGGGCACGGCTGTTTTGATGCTGGGTATTGGCGCGTCTCAAATATACGGTTCGCTGCGTTACGGGGTGTTTCCGGCAAACCCGGTGTGGCTGCTTTCTAGTTTACCTAGCAGTCAGTTTTTGCAAAGAAGTTTGGATAATAAAGGGAGTGTAAATGC
This sequence comes from Microcoleus sp. Pol12B3, assembly GCF_036701355.1. NCBI lineage: Bacteria > Bacillati > Cyanobacteriota > Cyanophyceae > Oscillatoriales > Microcoleaceae > Microcoleus > Microcoleus sp. Pol12B3. Next base: position 61,184 of record NZ_JAUBQS010000018.1, on the reverse strand, counting down.
GATCGCCCTGTCCCCCGACGGTCAAACTTTGGTCAGCGCCAGCATTGGGACGATTAAAATTTGGAATGTGAGGACGGGACGCCTCCTGGTGCCGCCTCTCAAGTCGGTGCCTTCTAAAACATCTGTTAACACGCTGGCGGTGAGCCCGGACAGCTCGATTTTGGCCAGCGGCGGCGACAAGAATGTGATTCTCTGGGATTTGAAGACGGGGCGGCGGATGCGGACGATTCCCGCTCACAAAGCCGCCGTCAACGCCATCGCTTTTAGCAGGGACGGTCAAACTCTCGCTAGCGGCAGCGATGACAAAACTATTCGCTTGTGGAATGTCAAAACAGGCAGCAGGTTGCGGACTTTGAGCGGCCACACCGGAGGAGTAAACGCGATCGCTTTGAGCCGGGACGGTAAAACTCTGGCTAGCGGCAGCGATGACAAGACTGTGCGTTTGTGGAATCTCGGCACCGGAGAAGTCAGAAGAATTATCACAGGTCACGGGGGCGCGGTTAATGCTGTGGCTTTTAGCCCAAACGGGAAAATTGTGGCTAGCGCTAGCACCGACAATACGATCCGCTTGTCGAACGTCCAAGACGGGAAGCGCACCCGCACTTTTAAAGGGCATTCGAGTTCGGTGAGGACGATCGCCTTTAGCCCGGACAGTCGCACTTTGATTAGCGGGGGCGGAGATATTATAGTTTGGGATTTGAAGACGGGAAAAGAAAGAAGCACTCTTTCTGGTCACAGTCAGTTTGTGAGTTCTGTTGCTATTGCCAGAGATAGCAAGACTTTTGTGAGCGGCAGTCCCGATCGCACTATTAAGATTTGGCGAATGCCATAATTATTAGTTATTGGTTATTGGTTATTTGTGATTAGAAGAGTGCAAATAACTAATAACCAAGTAGCAATTATATCATCTCCGGTGACTTAACCATCATATAATCGAAGGGTATTCTCAAATTTCCTTTTATCTCTAAACAGAGATGAAATCTTCAGTGCCCATGAGATTGGGAGCAACGCCTGTCAAAGCAGCTAAAACTTCACCGCTGCTAGCTAATCCAATTAATGTGCCGTTAGTTCCAGCGGAAATTGATAGTTGTCCGAAAGTCAAGCCATTAATTAATTGAATGGTATCTTGAGAGTTGCCGAAATCAGAGATTGTATCAACTCCCAACCCCGCACCTAAAACAAATACATCGTTGCCCGCGCCGCCGACAAGATTATCGTCGCCCAAACCGCCGTTGAGGGTGTCAAAACCTTTGCCACCAGACAGGTAGTCGCTGCCGTCGCCGCCATTAAGGATATCATTGCCCCGCAAACCAGTCAGCAGGTCATCGCCTGCCAAACCGTTGATGAGATCGTTGCCTGGAGTGCCTGTCAGGTTGTCGTTGCCTGGAGTGCCGTTGATGGCGTTTGGAGAGTTATTGATGCCGCCTGGAGTGTTGCCGATGTCAGCAACGAATACGTCTGGGCCGTTGTTGGTATCTCCCGGCACGAGATTGGCGGCCAAAGATGAAAACGCCACTTTCTGCCCGTTGGCCGAGATAGAGGGGTAATTGGAGAAGTTGTTCCCCTGATTGCCTGCTGAGTCAACAAAGGCGCGGGTGGTGGTATTGGTTAACAAGTCGCGCACGAAGATGTCGGTTTGATTGTTAGTATCCCCCGGCACGAGGTTAGTGGCATCAGATAAAAACGCCACAAACCGCCCGTCCGCTGAGATGGAGGGAGAGAAGGAGTTGCTGTTCCCCGGATTGCCTGCTGAGTCTACAGAGACGCGGGTGGTGGTATTGGTTAACAAGTCCCGCACGAAGATGTCTCCGGTATTGTTAGTATCCCCCGGCACTATGTTGGAGGCATCAGAAGAAAACGCCACAAACCGCCCGTCGGCTGAGATGGAGGGAGGGAAAGAGTAGCGGTTCGCCTGGTTGCCTGCTGAGTCTACAGAGACGCGGGTGGTGGTATTGGTGGACAAGTCGCGCACGAAGATGTCGTCGTTATCGTTAGTATCGCCCGGTACTAGGTTGGTGGAATTAGATAAAAACGCCACAAACCGCCCGTCGGCTGAGATGGAGGGGTTATACGAGTCACGGTTCCCGTAATTGCCTGCTGAGTCTACAGAGACGCGGGTGGTGGTATTGGTTAACAAGTCCCGCACGAAGATGTCGTCGTTATTGTTAGTATCCCCCGGTACTAGGTTGGTGGAATTAGATAAAAACGCCACAAACCGCCCGTCGGCTGAGATGGAGGGTGAACCGGATTTATTGTTCCCCGGATTGCCTGCTGAGTCTACAGAGACGCGGGTTGTGGTATTGGTTAACAAGTCCCGCACGAAGATGTCGGTTTGATTGTTAGTATCCCCCGGCACGAGGTTGGAGGCATCAGAAGAAAACGCCACAAACCTCCCGTCGGCTGAGATGGAGGGTAAGAAAGAGTATCCGTTCCCCTGATTGCCTGCTGAGTCTACAGAGACGCGGGTGGTGGTATTGGTTAACAAGTCCCGCACGAAGATGTCGGTTTGATTGTTAGTATCCCCCGGCACGAGGTTGGTGGAAATAGATCCAAACGCCACAAACTGCCCGTCGGCTGAGATGGAGGGGAACAGCGAGTAGCTGTTCCCCGGATTGCCTGCTGAGTCTACAGAGACGCGAGTAATAGTCATAAGCTCTCATATTTAAGAGTAGAAGGAAGGAGATTTCCTAATGTTACTCACAGTACACAAGATAGGCAAGCTCATATTCCCCGCCCGTTTTTGGCAAATTCATCAACTGTTTGCTGGGATAATTCGTGAACTGCCATTGCTTGCAACACGTCAAAAGGCAATGTCAAATGATGGGCGCCAGCTAATAAAGTCTTTACCGCTTCTTCGGGCGATTTAATACTAGCTGCCAAAATTTCAGTATTTGTTTTTTTCAAGACATCTGCCATATCTTGGACTAAAGCAAAACCGTCTCCCAACAATCTGGTGGCGCGATTCACATAGGCGATCGCATATTTGGCACCCGCTTCTGCTGAGACAACTGCTTGTGATGCGCTGTATATCGCCGTCACCGCGCAAGGAATTTCCGGTGACAAATGCCCTACTGCTTGGAAACCCGCAGCCGTTGCTGGAACTTTCAACACTGTTTGCTGTCCAATTAATTCAAAAGCCGCTTTTCCTTCTGCTACCATGCCATCAACATCAGATGCCATTAGCTGATAATACACTTCCCCAGGAATAAGTTGTGCCAGTTGTTTAAGGGTTTGCTCGGGAGATAACTCGCTTTTTGCCAAAAGTGTCGGATTAGTAGTAATTCCCGCTATCCATCCGAACTTGCTGGCCCGTGCGGCTTCCGCTACAATTGCAGTATCAACATAAATTGCCATCGGCTCTACACCTTCAGTTTGTTAATAATTTCCAGACGGTTGCTTGCAGATTGATATAAATCCGAGCGAAATTAATTGTTAGTCTTTAACAATATTAGAATCTCGGAAATATTACTGTTAAGTAAATATAACACTTCAGTGATGTGCATCATCGGTAGTAGTGCATGAGTTTTGAGTTTAACAGGACTTAGGCTCAGAAATCCCGTTTATTACCAAAAATTGGTGGAGGACGAGCTATCGGTGAATAAATCGCCTTTCTGAGGAAAATTGGCTAAGTGCTATTTAAGATAGCTAACAAGTGAAATCAAAGCTTTTAAGTCATTTGGTAACTGCGATTGTCTGGTAAGGAAAACTTGACTCGCCAAATCCCGGATACAAATAAATTACATTTGTATTAAGGATTATGTATGCAATAACTCCAGGAGGTGACTCAGAAAATGACCGAAGAAAAAAATCATCAGCCACAAGTCAGCCTTGAGACATCTTCTGAACAACCCCTGTTGGAAAAACCAGCAGAAACTGCTGAAGAATTGTCGATCGATGTTAAGTTTGAAACTCTGTCTCAAGCGGTTGAAAATAACGCCGAAGAACGTTTGAAGGCTCTAGGTCGCTTAATGATGGTGAGCCTAACTTGGTCCCTGGCGGGGCTTTCCAAACGCGAGTAAGTTATGGAACACTACCGCAACGGGCGAGTTATGATTTGTGAGTTTTGTTGTAAGTTTTGTTGAACTCAAAACTTACAACTCCCGCACTTACATGATGTCCTGTTAGTTGTAATAAAACCTGTTTTTCGGGAAAATTTTAGTCTTTAAAGCAACAACAAAAGTCTTCAACAGACCACTCATGAATTTTATTTTATTCCTTCAAACGACCCCAAAAAAGTCGGTTCTGGACGGGTAACGCGCACTTCCCAAAGCGCTTTGAGGACTGCAAAAAATTCGCGGAAAGTGTAGCGAATCATGCCCTTTTGGCGAAATTTGCCCCAATCCGGCGTTCCTAAACCGATCGCCTCTACGCCCAACTGGCGGCAGGTATAAACAGCGCGGGCTAAGTGAAAGTTTTGGGTAACTAAAACAGCCTGGGTTATGCCAAAAATCTCTTTCGCCCGGTAGCAACTTTCATAGGTGCTAAATCCGGCATAATCGAGAATGATATTATTAGTCGGTACGCCCTGGGCTGCGGCGTAGTCCTGCATTGCTTGGACTTCGTTGTAATCTACGCTGCTATTGTCTCCTGTCATCAAAAGTTGGTCCACTCGCCCCGCTTTGTACAAATCGACGGCTGCTTGCACTCGATCGGCTAACATTGGGCTTGGAGTGCCGTCTTCCCAAACTCCGGCACCAAAAACTATAGCGATGGGTTCTGCCGGCACGCTAGCTATATCGCTGTAGCGGTAGTTGCTGGTAACAAGCCTGACGTAGTAGTTGAGGGCTAGGGGTGCGATCGCTGAGGTTAATATTAACAGCCCGATAGCAAAGCGCCATTGAAATATAAAGGATTTAGGCAACATAAATTCAAGTTAACTTCCTATATAATTACAAAAACAGGAAACTTCGCGGGTCTAAAAATTGTCAAGTTACCTAATTTACATTATATTGACAAAAATATGATTCAACAACAGCAAAACTTTGAATTGCTGGAATCACTTTTATGGGAACCCAAAAACGGCTATTTTTTGCTAGACAGACATCTTCAAAGATTAGAGCGATCGGCCGATTATTTTAATTTCCCCCTATCACTAACAGAAGCAAGCAAAGCTTTACAAGCATTAAGTATGACTTGCGGGTCAGTCAAACAAAAAATACGGTTAACAATATCTTGTGAGGGAAACATAACATTACAAGCTCAGACACTAGATAGCGGTATCTTAAAAATCGGTGCATCTGTGGGAATTGCCAGCCAACCGATAGATTCTCAAAACCCATTTCTTTACCACAAGACAACTTACCGATTGCCTTATACAATGGCTTTGGAGTCGCAGCCCGAATATCAGGATGTCTTTCTGTGGAATCAAGATGGAGTTATCACCGAATCTACGATCGCCAATATCGCGATCGATACACCCGCAGGTCTAATCACCCCTCCCGTCAAGTGCGGTTTATTACCGGGGACGTTTCGTTCTCAACTTTTAGAGGAGGGAAAAATCAGAGAAGAATTAATTACCTTAGATGATTTGCACAGTGCCCAAACTCTATTTCTAATTAACTCCGTTAGGGGTTGGATACGCCTCAAAAAAGAAGCAACCAGAGATGTTTGGCAAGTTGTCAGTAATGGCTAAAATAACGCTTTCAATCGATTTTAGTAGGGTGCGAACTGTGCATTTACTACTACAGATAGTGTCAAAATTGACTTGTAGCGTAAGTCCTGAAAGTGTTAACCCTCATGCAATCTATTATGAAACAAATACAATCTTGGCATTGGCGAAAACTTCCCCTAAATCAGCGCAGCGGAGCGGAGATTTTTGAAATTTTATTTCTCGGTAAAACTGCCGACTGTGCAGGCTCACGATCGGATTGTTTCCCCCGTGATATGGCAGTTCTACTAGAAAGTCCAGTTACATCTTCTACTAACTTGGTACGATATTCTATTTGTGCAGGTTCTCCCCGGATAATTGATGGTAAATCTGAGCTATGGACACCCCCCGTCGGTGAAATCTTACCTTTTTTGCGGGTTCTCTTGGACTCTCACAACCAAAATTTAGCAGTGAATGTACCGCCGGAAATTCCTTTTACTGGGGGTTGGTTGGGATGGCTAGGTTATGATTTAGCATGGGAAATCGAACACCTGCCCCAACTCAATACCGATCCGCTTCCTTTCCCGGTTAGCTGTTGGTACGAACCAGAATCTTTTGCGGTTTTAGACCATCAAACGCAAATTCTCTGGTTGGCTGCGAGTCAACCTTCTCACCTCGATGTTATGCAGCATCAATTAGAGCAAACCGATCGAGAAATAATCGAGAATAATTTACCAGAAAATTATCAACAAAATTCCGCTACTCCTATTTTCCAATTATCTGAGAGTGAGTATAAAGAAATAGTGCGAAAAGCTCAGAAGTATATTCATGCGGGCGATATTTTTCAGGCAAATTTATCTTTGCGGTTTGAAGCCCGTACAGATTGCAGTAGTTGGTCAATTTACCGCGCTTTGCAACGGATCAATCCTTCGCCTTTTGCAAGTTATTGGCAAACTCCGTGGGGGGCGATAGTTAGTTGTTCGCCGGAAAGACTCGTTCAATTATTAGGAAAAAAAGTGGATACTAGACCGATCGCGGGAACGCGACCGCGAGGTTTAACCTGCATTCAAGATGAGAAGTTAGCACAGGAATTAATAGAGAATATCAAAGAAAGAGCCGAACATATTATGTTAGTTGACTTAGAGCGCAACGATATCGGGAGGGTGTGTGAATGGGGTTCGGTAAAAGTTAACGAATTTCTGACCGTTGAACGCTACAGTCACGTGATGCACCTCGTCAGTAATGTTATCGGTACATTAAGAGGAGATTGCGACGCGATCGACTTAATTCGAGGGGTATTTCCGGGCGGTACGATTACAGGTTGTCCGAAAGTGCGCTGTCTGGAAATCATCGAAGAATTGGAACCCGTGAAGCGCAATTTATTTTACGGTTCCTGCGGTTATTTAGACTGGCGCGGCAACCTGGATTTAAATATTTTGATTCGCACCCTTTTATATGCACCAAAAAGTGACGGTACGACCGGGGGAGTTGTTTGGGGACAAGTGGGTGCGGGGATTGTTGCTGATAGCGATCCAGAAAGGGAATGGCAGGAGTCGCTGCATAAAGCTCAAGCTCAAGTTAATGCTTTGAAATTAGCGGAAATATTTGATTAGAGGCGTATTATATCGATCGAGTTTTTAAGATTATTGAAAATTACGAGCGCCGATTTACTTTAGATGTAATACCGATCGAAATTGCTTGGAGAAATAAAAATATTGTAGTATTAAGGTTAGGAAAATGTTGGTATGGTATTGCCATGATAGTTTTTTGGTAGTCATTCACAGTAATGAGAAGCTATTACGCCTTTAAATTGGAAATTATGGACAGGCTAGAAGCCCGTCCCATAAGAGTTTTATTGATTTTTGACACACAGTTTAAATGTAGAACAGCTTATCGTTCTCTTATGCAATAATTATAGTGATGTACAAAGTTAAAAATAGCCCCAATATGGTGCAAGCAGTTTTTTTGATAAAGACAAGGTTTTACGAACAAAACGAGAGATTCGCTGCCGTAAAGTATTATTAAGTCTTTCAATATGACTGGTTTTTCCCGATTCTTGGCCTACAGGTCGATGTCTTTTAAAAGGTAGCACTTCTGAATAAGAATCCAAAAAATCAGTATCACAAACAGCACATTTTCTATAGACAGGAGGTAAAGATTGCCAGAGATCGGACTGAGATCCTCCAAAAAGCCATCTATATTCTTTACGCCCAGGATCGTAGCCGATCGCGATCGCATCCTTTTCCCAAATCTCCAGTACGTTTGCACTTTTTCAGAAATAGTCAGTCCTGTGGCTATTTGCCTTGCTGTCCTTAATATTGGTTCATGAGCAGCCTTCTGTGCCGCTGGGTCAGTTAATGCCAGTGCTATTCCCAGTCAGGCAGTCAACGCCCACTGATTGAAGCAAAAGAATCAGAATAAGTTCGCCATGTTGTGTCCCTACTCGATGCAAGGTTTGTGCGTAAGTCCTGTGGATTTTACTGTACCGTAGCCCAACATTCGGTAGTAGAGTCCCTGTTTGGTAAGGAGTTCGGCGTGAGTACCAGACTCAAAAATCTCGCCCGACTGCATCACAAAAATCAAATCGCAGTCTACGGCAGTTTCAAGTCGGTGTGTGACCAAGATGATGGTTCTGTTGCGACGTAGACGTTGCAGAGTCTCTAGTACCCACTGCTCGTGCTTCAAGTCCAGCGCATTCGTGGGTTCGTCGAGGATGAGTATGGGAGCCTTAGTGACGATCGCCCGCGCAATAGCTAGGCGCTGTCGCTGTCCGCCCGATAGGTTCTGACCGCCCTCCGCGATCAAGGTATCATACTGCTCCGGCAAGGTTTCGATGAACTCGGCTGCCCCGGATTCAGCCGCCGCTTCCCGAATATCGGAGAGCAGAGCATCGGGGCGACCGTAGGCTATATTCTCTGCGATCGTTCCGGGGAATAGTGGGCTGCCTTGCGAGACGAGCGCCATGTGCTTGCGAACATCGGCAATCTTAAGGGTGCGGAGGTCAAAGCCGTCGAGGAGGACGCTGCCCGATGTCGGGTCGTAGAAGCGCGGCAAAAGATTGAGCAACGTGCTCTTTCCCGTTCCGCTAGGGCCCAAAAACGCCACCATCTGACCCGGCTCGATACTAGCACTGATGTTCCGCAAGACGGGTTGCCCAGAGTTGTACTCGAAGCTCACGTCGGCAAGTGCTAGTGTGCGGGGATGGACGGGAAGCGATCGCGCATCAGGCTCATCTTTTATAGCAGGCGGCTCGTCAATGACCGTAAAGACGCGATCGCATGAAGCTACAAACGTCTGGATCTTAGTAGTGAACCCCAACACCCAACCTATCGGGTCCCAGAACTGCCCCAGGTACGCCATGAATACGAGCAGATCGCCGATGGTCACGCCGCCCTGCACCGGACGCAAGAACTGGTCGCGATAAACTAGGTATCCGCCGTAGCCTAAGATTACCCCGCTTCCCAGGGCGAAAACTACCTGAACCGCCAGCGGATAGAGGTTTTCTTGCCAATTAAGCCGAAGGGAGGCCTTGACGCTGCGTTCGACCGCCTGCCCGAAGCGCCGCGACTCCGTTGCTTCTCGACCGAAGGACTGGATTAGCCCGATCGACTCTATAGCTTGCTGCATGGTTGAGGTCATCACCGCATCGGTCTGCTTCGACTCAAGGGCTCGACTCCTAATCCTTCCCTCGAAGTACCAATTCGCCAGTATTAGAAGCGGAGTGAACGAAAGCGCAAACACGGTGAGAAGGACATGGCGCGACAGCATGATCCAGATCATCGCCGTCAGCGTCACCGATGCTGCAGTGGAGCCGATAAGCGTATCGATTACCCCCCAGGGGCCGAGGCTGTCGTAGCTCAACCGATAGATTGCGTCACCCTGCGATCGGGAGCCGTGCCAGCCGAGACTGTGCGCCTGCATTTTGTCGTAGAGTTCGGTGCGAACCCGCAAGGTTCCGTTGTACTGAATGCGGTAGTTCAACATCTTACGCAGCATGAAAACGGTCTCGCTCAGGATTCTAATAATCATCGCGACGAATGCCATTCCGAAAATTCGGTTCAGCGTGCTTTCACCGAACGGAGCAAGAAACAGCGTATGAATCCAGTTGGATTTCGGAGTTGGTGACAAAACCGTATCGACTAGAATCGCTATCGGCCAGGCGTTGAGAAGGTTGAAAAATACCGATGCTCCGATCAACAACAAGAGCGTGACGATCAGCCATAAGTCTTTGCGAAAGTAGGAAATGGAGCGCAGGACGATCCGCACCAACCAATGTTGGTTAATTAACGGCATCACCATTTTTGGTGAATTCTTCTGGCTCTTCAAACGTGCTTTGAATGGAAAATTCATAAATATACTGCGTGCCTCTAAGTAAGACAATGCACCAATTAGGAAGTTTCACCCCAGTCAGAGAAGCTAGAAATTAACTTTGAGTTATAACCTTTGTTGTCAAGCAGGGCAGATGGAATGTGAGATTATTCCACTGGTGCAAGATGTAAGTATAGTTTCGTTGTTCAAGGGTAGCTAGATAGAAAGCGAGCTCGCGCGTGCTTTCTGGTGTGATGCAAAGCACGAAACTTTTCGCAAAGCGGTCGCTTTCGTTGAGATAGTCTCAACTTTTTAATCGGAACTTCCCCCCTGCGGTCGATCGCATCCAAGCAAAACCCCCATCAGTCGGGCAATCGGGCTAACGCCCTCCCTCAATAGATGACTACAATATTAGGGAAACCTTCAGTAAATCCAAAGCTCTCTGTTGTAAAGGAGCTGGCATTGTCAGCTTGTCGAAACTAACTGAAACCAGACGCAATTTAGGCTAGACTCGGTTTTTAGCGATTGTCGATAAAATTGTTATTAACGTCCGAAAACTTGGAACTGGAAAACCCTCAGAAGTACATTTTGTTGAAGCTTTCCGTTTTGCTGGAGTGGATGACTTAACCGGGACAACCACCGACCCTGACTCAGAAGCATTCAACCACTCCTCATCCTCAAACAACGACGACGGACGGTAATCGTTGACACATATGCTCTTCTAAGTAATAAGCTAACACACATAAAAACAGGTGTGCAAGCACCAAAAGAAGTTGTATCACTAGGAACAACACCTACAGCATCACTTATAACGGAAACACCACCAATACTGGAAGCTGCACTGCCAGCCCTAACAGCACCGCAGCCGAAAGCATCAGCAGCAGAACCAGTCCCCGCTGCATCCCAAGAGAGCAGTCTGACTCACCGACTCCAAGCACCAGACAAAGAAGCAACGGTAAGGTTTACGGTGGATATGTCCGAATCTCTACATCGTAAAGTGTCGATGCTGGCAGCCAGGACGGGGCGCAAGAAAGTCGATATTGTGCGGATGCTGCTAGAGGACGGGTTGAAGGAGGTGGAGCGGTAAGGGCTGGAAGAATATTTTGAACAATCTTCGTATCATACTTCAACCTTTTACCATATTGAACTTAATTCAGCCGGGGCTTACAGTCTTGCCTATTCCTCAATGATCTCTAGGACTTGCTAAACTTCAATCTATCGTTTATAGGCTGACTTGCTCAATTTTTATATTCCTGTTTTACCCGGATTTCTATTTTTATTCTGCCTCAAGTGACATAAGAGAGTTAATAACTCGTTAGAGTCGGTGCGTAAATCCTGCTGCAATAATTTATTAGACTTCTTCAACAATTCTTGTGGGGCTGACATCCTGCCTGCCCAAGACTTGCTTTTCACTCTTAGGTCTATTGATTGCCAGAACCTACTGCCTCCGAAATAGAACTAAATCCGCCTTCTTCTAACTTTTGCAACAACCCTTGGAGAATCCGCCTCACCATCCAAGGCCCTTCGTAAACCCAACCGGTGTAGACTTGAATTAAACTCGCACCGGCGGCTATTTTTTCCCAAGCATCTTCGGCGGTGAAAATGCCGCCAACTCCAATTATGGGCAATTCGCCTTTTGTATATTGCCAGATAAATCGGATTACTTCTGTCGATCGCTCCCGCACGGGAAGCCCGCTAATTCCCCCGGCTTCTTCGGCGATTGGTTTGCCTGTTTCTCGCAATATTTGTGTTTTCAATCCGTCGCGGCGGATGGTGGTATTTGTGGCGATAATTCCTGCTAGTTGGTAGGTTTTTGCTAAGTCGAGGATTGATACGATCGCCTCAGACTCCAAATCCGGCGCAATCTTGACTAAAATTGGCTTGATTCCCTGATTTTCTTGTTGCAAAATTTCCAAAATTGTGCTTAGCCCAGCAGCATCTTGGAGCGATCGCAACCCAGGTGTATTCGGAGAGGAAACGTTCACTACAAAATAGTCGCCCCAATCTTTCAGCAGCTTAAAACTCTCCAAATAGTCGGCTGCGGCTTGCTCTAACGGTGTTACCTTAGATTTACCGAGATTGATGCCCAAGGGGAACCGAGACTGAGGCAGGGGGCGCGAGGCATCGAATTTTGACTGTTTCTGTGCTGCCTGAAACCGGGCTGCCATTGCCGCGGCTCCTTGATTGTTAAATCCCATGCGGTTGAGGGCTGCACTGTCCTGAGTCAATCGAAACAAGCGAGGTTGGGGGTTTCCCGGCTGCGGTTGACAAGTGACAGTGCCGAGTTCGGCAAAGCCAAAGCCAAAATTTGCCCAAATATCGGCAGCTACGCCGTTTTTATCAAATCCGGCGGCTAAGCCGACAGGATTGTTAAAGCTCAGTCCCCACAAAGATTGTTCGAGGCAAGAATCTTGGACTCCCAAAGATTTCTGCAATCGCCAGAGCATTTGGCGGGTTGCGGGGTTTGACTGGGTTCTGGCTGCGAGTTCGAGAAATTGGAGAGTGCGGTTGTGCAGCCACTCGGCATCGGTTTTCAATACGGAAAACAACAGCGGGCGTACACTTGATTGATAAATATCCAATGATTTGTACTGGGGCAATTTACAAATTAGAAATGAGAAGGGAAATAAAAATATTCAGGAGCAGACAGTGAAGGCGAAGTTTTTACTTCAACTTCGATCGACTTTATCCAATGTTTTAGATTGAGGGATAAGTGAGACGATTATATTATAAGTTGATTCTTTTGCATTTTAATTTTTTGAATATTTAAGTTAGTAATTTTAAATCAGACAAAGGTGCGGGGAAGCTTGGAAATGGGGCAGCAGCAAAGACCAAAGGATTTAGACGAACAAATCGCGACCCTAGAGCGCGTTCTCCAGACTCTCCGAGAAGAGGAGAATGTGGAAGTGCTACTTTCGACCACACTCGGTTACTTGGAAACGGAATTTGACTGGCGGTTGATTTGGATCGGGTTGTACGATCGACAGGCCCACAGATTGTTCGGGAAAGGCGGCATAACTCCTAACGGCGACCAGTCTTTTCTCAAACAGCGGTTTGCCCTCAGCCCAGGGGATTTGCTCGAACAAGTGGTGATTCAGCTCCGCCCGGTGGGAGTCCCGGATTTGCGATCGGAAAGTAGAGCTGGAGAATGGCGCAAAGCAGCTCAAACTTTCAATATTCAAGGCACGACTCTGTTTCCGCTGCGCTACAAAGACCGCTGCTACGGCGTGATTTTGCTCGGAACTGAGGTATGGGGAGCGTCGCCCAAGTCGGGGGAAAAAACGCAGTTGGCGATCGTATTTGGAGCGCTGGCAACTGCTCTTTATCAAATAGAAAAAGATTGGCAGCGACAACAAGTTAAACACCCAGATGAGTCTCTTTTAGCGCTGATTTCGCAGTTGGGGGAACTGCGATCGCTCGACCAATACTTGCAAGCGGTTGTCGAACAAACTCATGAATTTATCGAGCCGACGCGCACCAATGTTTATTGGTTCGAGCGAGAGCGGCGCTATTTTTGGCGCCGAGTCAGCAACCGGGAAGTTACTCCGGGTTTGGGGGGGCCCGGCAGAGCGGCTTCGGGCATCACCGTTCAAGACTTGGGCGAATTTTATCAGGCTTTGGGCAGGGAAGAAATGGTTTGGATCGGTGAATCTCAAAGTTCTCTGAAAACTGAGCTGACGGGGCGGTTGATGCAGCAAATCCGCGCTCGCTCTCTGTTGGCTGCGCCGATTGTTTCAGAAGGGGAATTGTTGGGATTTTTGGCAGTCGAAGCCGGCGAACCCCGGATTTGGCAAGACAATGAAAAACATTACCTGCGGGGAGTGGCGCAGTTAGTGGCTCTGACGGCTCCGGTGTCGGAGATGGAGGAGAAAATTCAGCAAATTGAGATCGATCGAGATTTAACTGCAGGAATAGCTCGCGCCATCTACAGCGATGCTGACTGGGAGGCGACTTTGAAAAATACCGCCGAACAGTTGTGCGACCGGCTCAAATGCGAATACTTTTTGCTGCTGCTGTACGGCGAAGAACAAAATCGCTTTGAAATTGTCTGCCAAAATCTGCCCCGCAACCGCAGGTCAGTGCCGTCGCCGCTCAACGCCCTCGATGTGGCTGACGTGGGGCTGTTGCAAGAAAGCGAACCTGTGGCTATTGAAAATTGGGAGGAAGACGGGCGGTTGAGCCCTTGGCGGGAAGTGTTGGGGGAAGCTGGGGTGCGATCGCTTTTGGCATCGACCACGAGGGGGAAAAAGAAAGAGGGAGAAAACCCGAATCTAAAATCGAAAATCGCCAATCGAAAATCGATCGAGGGTTTGCTGGTTGTCGGACACAATGCAACTCGCACTTGGAGGCGATCTGAGCAAGAATTAGTTCGGCTAGTGGGCCAACAACTAGGATTGATCCTGCACTCGTGGCAGCAGAGTTCGGCAATCGACAAATATCAGCAATTTGAGCGCTCGCTCAAATCGGGTTTGGGGGTTTTGCAACATTCTCCTGATGAGCAATCTGAGCAAGAGATATCTGCTGCTTCACCGACGATGTTCCCAGAGTTGCCGCTACAAAAGCTCGATCGTAACTTTGCTCAACACCTTTCCCAGACCATTTCCTGTCCTTTAGTCGCCGTAATTACTTGGAATCCGGGTCAGGAGGAAGGTTCCATCGTGGCGACGGTAGCTGCCAATCCGGTATTTGCCCTCAATCCCGAGGCGGTGATTCCTGTCAAAACAGACGCTTTGATCCAACAAACCCTGGCAGCAGCGGGGGTGCTGCAACAGAACACGAGCCAACTGCCGCTGGCGACGAAGCGGTGGCTCCGCAGTCCGGGAATTGGCGAGATTCTGACGGTGGCGCTGCGGACTGCCCCAGAACACGCTCCGGCGGGCATTGTGGTGGCTGCGGACGCTCCGGGTCGCCAGTGGTCGGAGTTGTCGGTGAGTTTACTCAGCTCGATGGCGTCTCAGTTGGCTTGGTGGCGCAGGTATTTGGCGGTGCAATCGGCAAGCGAGTCGCAGCGATTGGATCTGGAGTTGCTCAACTGGTACAAACAGCGCCGTTTTGAGGAGTTTTACCGCACTGTGGGAGCGGGGGTGAAGGAGTTGGGGGAGTTGAGTCAGTCGATTTTCCAGTCAGTGAAGGAACAAAAGGATGCTCTGAAAACTTTGCGCTACCAACAGGTTTTGCGGCAAATTGGCAATGCTTTGGGGTCAACTCATTTGCTGCTGAAACAGGAACATTGGCGGCTGCAATTCGCACAAGATGCGGTGCCTGTGAGCGCTTGGCTGAGGCGATCGCTCGATCGAACGGCCTCCCTGGTCAAACAGTCGAAAGTCTTGCTGGAAGTGCACAGAGAAACTGCTGTGTCGATGCCGACCGGCCAGACTTTGAGCGTTCGCGGGGACAGCATCAAGCTGGATTTGATCCTGTGCGAATTGCTGGCGGCGGCTTGCAGGCGCTCTGCTGCTGGCGCCAAGATTGAGATTCGCTCTGAGTTGTTGGGGGAAGATTTGTTAGAATTGTCTGTGATCGATAGCGGCGCGTGCGATCGACACTTAATTGCTGCCTTCAACGGCAGTTCCGAACCCGATATATTAGCGGTTTCTAGTTCCAATAGGTCGATCGTCCAAAATCTCTTAATTTGTCAGCGAGCGGTACGCTTAATGGGGGGAAACTTTTCTATAGAAATGTTAGAAAACAATTTAATTGTGGCTCGTTTAGTGCTGCCCCTAGCCAATTCTTAAAATTCTGTAGGGGCGAGTTCACCCTATCTGCAATTCACATACTAGGTATTTATAAACCAGCCCCTACCTAACTTCTAGCGGTCAAGTGCTTCAGGTGCACCCTACATAATTAGGTTCTGCGTCCCAGAGTAGATGATTGATATCAACTCCGCTTGTATTAGATCGAGTTCTGTTAGGTCGTAAGATTAAATGAACCGCGAAGACGCTCATAGCGCGAAGGAATAACCGCATCTTCTTCTGTCTCTTCCTTCGCGTCCTTTGCGCCTTCGCGGTTTAATCATTCTGATGCAACCGGATGCGATATAACATCCAAGGTATTAAAAACCTGTGCCTAAACCGATGAAGTAACAGTTTCCGCCGTCTCAGAATTTGGGAAAAACCTTTGAGTAATCCAAGCAGTTACAATATGAGAAAGCAATCCCATCGGTCCAGCAAAAAAACACAAAGCTAAAGAATGAACCGTCCAAACTCCTGTCCGCTGCCCTTCCAAATAAATCCAGCGCCCGACAAACAAGTCCATCACTAAAAAATGTATCCATCCCGTAGCCGCCGCCGTTTCTTCCCCCAGAAACTTAGCAATATCTGCTAACTTAGGATTCGACAAAGCAGCCGCATTTTCCGCAGTCAGACTGCTACCAAACAAATATATGTACAAAACGGCTAGGACTGCAAACGGAATAAAGGAATTCATCACTTTTCTGGTAATTCCCCAGTTGGGTAATAAAATCATAATTGCCCAGAAAGGCACAACGAACAGATTACCGGCATTAAAAATTAGTTCGGGTGTCATAGTTGGCTCTTGGCTCCTACGAATGCAATTCAATTAAGGACGTTAAGATTACTTTACACAATTTTTGCTGAAATTTATCAAAAGCCGAAAAAAATGTCATTCACAAATGAAATAGAATTGCTATACTTATCTAAAATTTCAAATCTCGCATCTAAAATCGATTAAGCCAGCACAGCCCATGACAACTTATAATAACTTTTCCGATTGGTGCAAGCAAAAAGAGAATCTCTCGCCCGACGCCAAACATACGGTAGAAATACTGTTGCAAATATCAGACACTACCGAGTGCGATCGAGCCAACGAACTGATTTCTAATACAACAGAACTTAATCTCAAAAATCTTCAAATTACCGATATCAGTCCCCTCTCTTCTTTCACTAAACTTACTAATCTTATTCTCGGCAGCAATCGAATATCTGACCTTGCTCCCCTGCAATCTTTAATCAATCTGAAAACTTTGATTGTGGATGTTAATCAAATATCAGATATCAGCCCGCTTTCATCTCTAATAAATCTGACCCAACTCGTTCTCGATACCAATCAAATCTCAGATATCCGTCCCCTAGCAGATCTAACTAATCTTACCGCACTTGTCTTGTTTGACAACAAAATTTCCGACATCAATCCGGTGAAAAACTTAACTAACTTAAATGCGTTGATTCTCTACAACAATCAAATTTCCGATATCGCTCCTCTGGAAAATTTAACTGAACTCCAGACACTCTACCTTTACAATAATAAAATATCGGATCTCACCCCGCTTACTTTTTTAAAAAATCTCACTACGCTGTTTCTGTTCGGAAATGAAATATTTGACCTGACTCCGTTGAAAGCTCTAACTAACTTAAATAAATTGGTTTTATTCCAAAATAAAATATCAGATATTACTCCTTTGACATCGCTCACTAATTTAATTGAACTCAACCTCGGTAACAATCAAATATCCGACATCAGTCCGCTGAAATCGTTAACTAATTTGACTGAACTTTATCTGTTCAACAACCCGATTTCGGATACCAGCGCGCTGCAAGCTTTAAATAATTTATTTTTACTAGACTTGTACAACAATCACATCTCTGATATCAGTTCCCTGCAATCTTTGCAAAAGTTAACTACCCTGGACTTGCGCGGGAATCCCATTGTTAATAAAATTTGCCCTGTCAATCCTGAATCTATATGCCGGTTTTAATTAATTATTAAAGTCGAGGCAAGATGGCAGTTTATAGAGTATAATGTCAAAAGTCAATATCAGGAGAAAGTGATGAGCGGACACGATGCTTTAATGTTAGGATTGCTGCTGTTGCCAGGTTTGGCTTTGTCGATCGCAATTATGGGCGCTTTTGCCGCTGGTGGATAATCAGTTTTGGGAACAGGCAGATTTTGTAAAAAGTAGTTTTTTCCTCGTTCCATGGCTCTGGCTGGGAACGCATTTCACTATTGCTCTGCCTCCTGTTTTTTGCAAGCGAGGCAGAGCCTCTTGAGCTCGGTTCTCAGCCAGAGGCAGGAAACCAGTTAATTTCCCTTCTGCCTTCTGCCTTCTTCCTGACATCCGTTACATCAGTTTCATCCCGTACATTGCTCGTTGCCGAACTTCCTTCTTCATTCGCTTACAAAAATTGTGCTGTAACATCCGAATTTACCAAAGTATTCGCGCACAAAATACCCGATGCTGCGACGGCGGGCACGCCAATTCCGGGCATGGTGCTGTCTCCCACCCGATACAAGCCTTTGACTGGTGTTTGCGGCCCCGGAAATGTGCCTTTTCCGGCGGCAATTGCAGGCCCGTAAGTTCCTTGATATCGGCGCAAAAATCGGGCGTGGGTTAGCGGTGTGCCGATCGACTCTAAGACTATTCGCGATCGCAAATCCGGTATAATTCTTTCTAAAGCTTGAAACAGAGATTGCGATCGCTCTTGCTTTTTCTGCTGATACAATTCGCCATATACCCAACCTTCGTAAGGTTCCAATGTATAAGCGTGAACGGCGTGATGTCCCGGCGGCGCGAGAGTTGCATCCCACACTGTAGGAATCGAAATCATGCAAGTATTTCCGGGTACTGTAATGTCAATCTTGCTGTCGTGAACGACAACGTGGTGGCCGGTTAAACCTTCGAGTCCTTCGGCTTTAATTCCTAAATGCAGGTGCATAAAACTGTCTACTGCGGGCATCGACAAAGCGTTTTTTCGGTAGCTTTCCGGCAAATCTTCAGGTCGCAGTAACTTTGTATAAGTATCCCAGATTGTGGCATTTGAAATAACAATTGGGGCGCTGATAACTTCGCCATTTTTCAAGCGAACGCCGGTGGTTTTGCCGGATTCAACTAATATTTGCTCGACGGGAGATCCCAGGCGCAATTTTCCTCCCCAGCGCTGCAAGCCTCTGACTAAAGCATCGACGATCGCACCGCTGCCACCTACAGGATATTCGATCGCACAGCGCGATCGTTCGCCAATCATAAAAGCTATTTCCGGCGCTACAGTTCCGTGCGCTTTCAAACCCGACAGCAAAAAGCATTCCAAATCGATCAAACGCCGCACCCAAGGATCGCGCACGTCCCGATCCATCAAGGAACCTGCTGAACCCGCGATCGCACCTACTAGCGGCAACAGCTTCAGCAAAGCAGGTGAGTACCGAGACAGCAAAACAGGTATTAACTGCCAGTCGGATCTCAGCGCTAAAGCCGGAATTCCACGCAAAGCTTCATACAAAACTAATAAGTTTTGTTGAAATTGCTGTAATTCTACAGCACCTTGCGGTGCGAACTTAGCTACAGCATCTAAGTAACTTCTCGCATCAGAATAAATCGGCAAACTTCCCTCTGGAAAATGGTAATGCCCCAGCGGATCGTAGGAAATTGCTGCGATCGATTCCTCCAAAACATCAAAAACTTGCCGCAAAGGATTAAACGACCGGGGGTCAGTCAAACCGCAATAAAAAGAAGGCCCCGAATCAAAGTGAAATCCCCGGCGCGAAAAGCTGTGAGCTGCCCCGCCCGCTATGATGTGGCTCTCGCAGACGAGCACCCGCTTGCCGTAGCGAGCTAGCATCGAGCCGGCGACTAAGCCCCCAATACCGCTGCCAATGACGATCGCATCAAAGTCTTGCATTTATCAAATGTGGTATAATTGTATTATTTCTTGCTGAGTGTTGACAGGGTATTTTTATGGGAGGAAAACTATGAAAGCTTTATCTATTTTAGATGAAGTTGTTCGCGAATTAGAACAAGACGTGAATCTCTCGCGCATTAAAAAAATAATATTTTTTGCTTGTAAAGAGTCCTGGGAAAACGATCCGGCCCAACTCGCCAGCGCAGATGTAAGGCTTTTAATTGAAGAGCTGTGCGCCAAATACAGCAGGTTAGAAGATATTGAAGCAGTTTTAAATAATATAGTCTCTAAGGTTAATAAAAAAACCGAGTATGCTTTAGTAGCAGACCTCATAGTCTGTCAACTTAGCAGGCTGTATGAATTTGAAGATTTCACCAAATTAGAAATAAACATATCTAGTTTTGGCGGTCAGGAAGCTCCCGCATTTGAAGATCACTTTAGTTTGGAAGTACCCAGCAGCGAAGAAAGGGCAAGAAACCCCGGAAAATTATTTGATGTCAGACAAAAAATTTTGCAGCAAACAAATCCGCTGAGGGCGAAAATCCTAATTTTTTCTACTCTTTATCACGAGTTTACTTTTAGCGATCGCGATTGGCTACTGCTGAAAACTCAAGAACTTGACAATCTACTGCGACAACTGTTTAATGTCTGTGGCAGCCTAGCCGAACTCGAATCTCGATTGTACACAACTGCTAGCAATCTCGACAACAGAGATGAAAACGACCAAGCTGCAAGCGTAATCATCAAAGCGATGAATCCTTGTTACGCAAAAATGCAACAGGAAGAATCCTATGAAGCCGAATCTTCGGTTAGTGAAGATTACGATCAGACACATTTAAACAACAGTGTTTATGAAGAGAGCGAGCTGGTTGACAGGCCCAGCGATTATTTTGATCCAGGCGAGATTACTCACATCCTTCAAGCTGCTCCACCTCACTATCATTATGACCCCCAAAAGAGTTACTTAGTGCCGGACACGGCAGAAAATGTACAGTTTAAAGAACCCGAAACCAGCCATAATTATGCTACCGAGTTCAGACAGGAAATGGTAGAAACATTCCCAGTTGCAGAAATGCCGACTATTATCGAAATTTTAGAACCGGCGGCTCCTGTTATTATAAATATTAGCGATTCCATCAAACGCAAGTTGGAATTGGAAGAAGAAATGACAGAATTAGTCAGTCAAAGTGCTAACTCCGCAACGGCGCAAATAGAAAATATATTCACCCAGTTAGAAGCTGCTTTGAACGGAAAGTTTTCTGCGGGAAGTGCAGAGGAGCGTTTGTACTGGAAATATAAAAATCTCAGAGAGTATGTAGGGAAAGTTCAGAAGTTTACCGATAAATTGCTGGAAATTTTGAGCGAATTGGAGTCAAAAGAAAGCGGTAAATATCCTTCGGAAATCCCAGAAAACCTGAGCGAAGATATTTCAGAAATACCGCAGGAAAACTCTAGCCATAAAGCAAATCAGTATCAGCTTCTGGAAATGGCAAAGCAAGGCAAACCAAAGGCGATCGCCCAATTGATAAATCAATTGCTACAGCCTAAAGGAATTGTTGCTACAGCGGGATTTAAAGATGGTTGGCTTCATATAATTCTGGAGTCTGCTGAACTACCAAACCAACAGGCGACAGCTACCTACATTCACAAAAAACTGTGTACTTTAAAATCCAAATATCTTACTCATGTGAAAATTCACGGGCGACAGTTAGGTAGCAAAACAGTTTTTTGGACTCAAGAATTTGTCAATCAAACTCATTAAATGCCCCGACTCAAGTCTGAGGCTACACCAACTAAGTCGGCCTGCGTCAACTGAAATTCAAGAAATTTCATCAAATTTCTCATACTCAAGTCTGGGGCTACAAAAACTAAGTCCGCCTGCGCGAACAGAAATTTAAGCAGTCTAGAAATAGCAGATTGTACCTAATTAACAACAAAAACAAATATGAATGCCAGCGAAATTTTAAGGCGATATACATCAGGAGAACTAGATTTTCAAGGTATGAATCTCCGAGGCGTATACCTGAGCGGTGCCGATTTAATTGGCGTCAATTTAAGCAGTGCTGACCTCTGCGGTGCAAACCTAGCGATGTCATATCTAAGCCGAATTAACCTTCAGCGCGCAAATTTAACTAAGGCAAAGCTGTGCGGTGCTAACTTAAATCAAGCCAACTTGAGCGGAGCAAATTTGTCCGATGCAGACTTCCACGGAGCGACTTTGCAAGGTGCAGACTTTCGCAAAGCCAACATATCTTTGGCAGTTTTTATTGATGCAAATTTGAGCGATGCAGATATGCGAGGTGTGAATTTGCAAGGTGCAGATTTGCGCGGTGCGTGCTTGCGGGGTGCAAATTTGCGAAAGGAGCTGCGGCTTTTTGAGGGTGCCAACTTGCGGGGTGCAAATTTGCAAGGTGCAGATTTGCGGGGCGTCAATTTGCAAGGTGCAGATTTGACTAAGGCTAATCTGAGTCATGCTAATTTGACTGAAGCATTTCTGGGAGAAGCAAATCTGACTCAGGCAAATTTGAGCGAAGCTATTTTAGATGCCGTATTTTTGACTGAAGCAACTTTGGTAGAAACAAATTTTTCCTGGGCTGTAATGGCCAATGCTAAGTTGGAAAGAGCTGTGTTACTTGATGCTGAATTGGCTGGCGCTAATTTGCGCGGTGCATTTATGACTGATGTTAAGTTGAGCAATGCTAATTTAATCATGGCTGACTTAAGTCGAGCTAATTTGGTGCGAGCTGATTTGAGTCGAGCTAATTTTAATCAGGCAAATTTGAGTGAAGCTGATATGACTGATGCTTACCTGGCTAGAACAGATTTGCGGGAGGCAATTTTGCACCGCACAACTTTGATTAGAGCAGATTTGAGCACTGCTAATTTATCAGGTGCTCAGTGGCGCGGTACAATTATGCCGAATGGAGAAATGCACGGGTAATTACTTCTAGTAGGAATTTAAGGCTGTCACTAAAAGAGTTAATCTCCGCCCCTGTGATTTAACAATTATGAGTAAAAATGAGCTGGGTAGGAGAGCAGTCATTAATTTAATAGTTAAGGCTATTTTTTAGCATTCACAACTGGAGGGCAATGCTGTGTTAGATACAGGAAAAATTTTACAAGAACGTTATCAATTGCAACAGCGTTTAGGACGCACAGCGGCCGGTCATCAAACTTGGCTAGCAGTAGATTTAGAGTCTCAAGAACAGGTAACGCTGAAAATGTTAGCTTTTAGCCCGGAAATGCACTGGGAAGAACTCAAGCTTTTTGAAAGAGAAGCACAAGTTTTGCAGGCGCTAAATCATCCCCGCATTCCTTGCTATCGAGATTATTTTTCCCTAGAGCGGGAAGCCGGAGCAGGATTGCCTTGGTTTGGATTAGTGCAAGATTATATTCCGGGATTTTCACTTCAGGAATTGTTAGAAAAAGGCCAGAGATTTTCAGAAAAACAAGTACGAAAAATTGCCACTGAAGTGCTGGAAATTTTAATTTATTTGCATGAATTAAGCCCCCAAGTTTTGCACCGAGATATTAAGCCGAGTAATTTAATTTGGGGGGAAGATCGGCACGTTTATCTAGTAGATTTTGGTGCGGTACAAGCTCAAGCGGCGGTGACAGGTGTAACGTTTACAGTGGTAGGAACGAGTGGCTATGCACCCTTAGAACAATTTTGGGGGCGGGCGGTGGCGGCTTCGGATTTGTATGCTTTGGGAGCTACTTTAATTCATTTGTTAACGGGGATGACTCCTGCGGATTTGCCACAGAAAGATTCTCGGATTCAGTTTAGCGATCGCGTGAGTGTGAATCCCAGTTTGGTAAGCTGGATTGAGAAGATGACGGAAATCGCCTTAGAAAAGCGTTTCAGTAATGCTAGAGAGGCTTTAGCAGCTTTGAAATCGGGAAAAATACAAGGGGCTAATCTTCAAATTCCGACTGTTTGGAAAATTGCTAAACCGCGTCACTGTCGCATTCAAGTTAGCAAATCAGCGACGGAGTTAAACATTAAAATTCCCTCTAGTTTAGTCAGAAAGCCTTTTTCAGTTGCTGTTGGAGGAATATTATTTTTACTGCTAACGGGGCCAATGATTTTAGTATTTTCTCTAACAGTAAATTTACCTATTGGATTAGTATTGTTTACGATTCTAGCAAGTTTCTTAGGTAAGATTTTGGGCAAGGGTAATAAAATTACATTTAATCGGAACTACTTTAAACTGGAACATCAGATATTTGGTTGGAGTTATTTACAACAAACTGGGGAAATTTCGGAAATTTTGGGTACTTTTATATATACCCTGGCTGAGGGAAATCAAATCAGGATTCGTTCAGGTAACGAGAGGGGAACTTACTTTTATACTTTAGCAACAAATGTGACAGAGGTTGAGGCGGCTTGGTTAGCGCAAGAAATTCAAGATTGGTTAAATTTAAGATAAATTTTTATAGGGCGAAGCCTTGGTGATTAATTTTTTTGTATAATAGACATCTCGCAACTAAAAATCGGTCACGCACTCACCTATAGGGGGTCTAAAATACAGCATATTCCAGGTTCATTAAGTACAGTAGCAACAGCTTGTAAACCAGACTGCTCGATCAAAAAAATGATTCTACTTTAAAAGAGTTATGCCAACGCTTTCAAAAAAAGACCCCAATCAAAGTCAGTATATCTTATTACGCGATCGCCCAAAAAACATTTAATTTTAATTAAAATTTATCCCTTCACAGGCAAAACGATCGCAAACTCAGTCCCCACTCCAGGCTCCGCATCCACCTCGATGCTTCCGCCATGTTTTTCTACCGCAATCTGATGGACAATTGCCAACCCCAATCCAGTTCCTTTGCCGACACCTTTCGTCGTGAACAAATGGTCGAATATCTGCTGTTTCACTTCCTCTTTCATCCCGATACCGTTATCAGCAATTTTAATTTTAATGTGTCCTTCGCCCAGTACATCAGTGCCAATCGTGATGCGGTTTGGATTTGCGACAACTTCACTAAAACTGCGTCCTAAATTTGACTCTTCTAAGGCATCAATCGCATTGGCGAGCAGGTTCATGAAAACTTGATTTAATTGACCCGGAAAACATTCGATTTTAGGGAGATTGCCGTATTTAGTTATTACTTCGATCTGCGGGCGGTGTTCGTTTGCTTTCAGGCGATGTTTCAAAATTAAAACAGCGCTATCAATGCCTTCGTGAATATTAAAAGGAACTTTGTAGTCTTTGTCGCCTCGGGAGAAGGTACGCAAACTGTTGCTGATGCTGCAAATGCGCTCGCAGCCCAGTTGCATTGAATCAATCATCTTCGGTAAATCTTCCAAAAGATAATCGAGGTCTATCTCTTCGGCGTGGTCTGCTATTTCCGATTGCGATGCAGCGGAGCGATACAATTCTAAGTGTTCTATAACATCTTCTAAACTTCTTTTACCTTCGCTCAAATTCCCAGAAATAAACCCTATCGGATTGTTGATTTCGTGGGCGACTCCGGCGACTAAATTGCCCAAAGCCGACATTTTTTCGTTTTGCACGAGTTGCAGTTGCGCTTGCTGTAAATCTTTTAAAGTTTGTTCTAGCTGTTGGTTTTGCTCTTGCAAAAGTTCCGCTGCTCGCTTGCGATCGGTGGCATCAACACCCAAACCAATAATCCCGATCGTCTCACCTTGGCAATTTTTTAGCTGCACTTTCGTGACTTCTAAATAGTGTAGTTTACCGTCAACAAATCTGAGAGATTCGCTGGAGTAATGCGGCAAATCTTGGGCAAGGCAGGCGGCATCTGAAAGCAGACACCCCGCTGCATCCTCTCCCAGTATATCTTTGTAATGATCGACAGCTAGGAAAGCGCTCACAGGCACGCCCACATTTTGAGAAAAGGTTTTGTTCAAAAACTGTACTTTACCACTGGGATTAACCATCCAAATCCAAATCGGAGCGACATCAAGAATTGCTTGGAGCATTTTTTTCTGATCGGCAAGCTGAGCTTCGGTTCGGCTAATTTGTACTAGCGATCGCTCTAATTGTTGGTTGTAATCCTGATACTTTTTATATAGCAGAGCATTTTGCAAACAGATGGCTGCCTGGGAACACAGGAGATTGAGAAGTTGGAGGCGATCGCGGGTAAAAACTTTTGCGGTTAAGCGATTTTCCAGATACAAAATGCCGACTAAGTTGCCTCGATCGAGAATCGGCCAACACAACAGGCTCTGCGGTTGGTATTTCAGGATGTAGGAGTCGGAATCCCAATCATGTTGTTGAGCGAGCTCCCGAACAATCACAGGTTTCAATAAATTTTTAACGCCGTCAACAATTTTGAGGGGCAAGATATCGCTATTTTCATTGAGTTTTGCGGATGATAAGTCGATCGCCCACTCGAGTCCCGAATTGTCGAGCGCGCTGGTAGCCGCGATTTCCCATTGATTGCCGTTTGACAAAATCAGCGCTCCTTTGTCAGCTCCTGTATTTTTCATCGCCAGTTGCATCAGTTTAGCAATTAGTCGATCGAGTTCTCTTTCACTAGAGAGCGCTTGACAAGCTTTGAGCACTGTTGAAAAATTTCCGAAATCAGAGACGCTCGCCGAAACAGACGGATGAATGGAGGGATGAATGGATTGATGAATCGATTGATTTTGCCCAGCAGATGTTGAAAAATTTGCTAATGGATGTTCAGGGAGTTTTGCGGTTTCTAAAATCGGTTTTAATAATTGAGGATAACGTTTTTCTAAGTCATCAATTTTGGATCTATCTCCCCAACGGACATAGCAATCATAGGCATCTATCATGTATAGTCGGGCAATTTTTTCCCTTCCTAATGACAGGTAAAACTTAGCAGCGAGTTCGCAAGCCAGAGCTTCTTCATTGATATATTCGTTAGCTTTAGCTCCGGTAATAGCTCGATCGTAAAGCTCCATGGCTTCTGCTGTCTGTCCCAAAACACCCAGCAATTCTGCCTCAACCAGATCGAACTTGTGTTGGTAATTGATCGGTGTATGGTGGGCGAATTCTTTGAGTTTTTTCTGACTAGCCCCAACGCGCTTCAAGATTTGTTGGCGCTCCGCCGGTGCGGCATCTGCATAGATTGCCAAATGTGCCAGTGCATCATAAAAGTCGTGCATCATCGTTACTAGCATCAAAACACTATTCCCAAGATAAAGTTTGCCTCCATTTCGCCTGTCGATAGGCTGCGGATTACGGCTCGAATATATCCCGAATCCGTGGCCTCTTTTTGCTAAAACTTATACACCTCCATCTAGCAGGTAACAGGTAAAATCAATTGAAAGATTGGAAGGTTTAAGGTATTTGTAAATAATCGGTCTGCGTTCGAGTTCGTCGAGAATGTCTGTTCGGTTGAGGACTATTTTTACCGATGCAATTAACGATCGCTAATGCAACTTTTTGGGATTGTGGCAGAACCGCCTCCCGCAAATCCTCCGCCACAATAGCGCAGGTTTGAGAATTTCCGCGGCAGGTTGTCGGTCTTTGTCGCGCCTGAACCTATCGATAGCCGATCGAGAATCTGTGTACGATTGAGCGATCGCGCGATAGCCCGGTATTACCGTATTCAAATCCACTGCATTTATTATTGTGTCCATATCGGCTGACCTCAACCCAGACATTAACTTGACAAAACTTAGTCTATATATCTTAGGGCATAAACAGCATAATTTTCGAGATGTAGATCAAAAAATCCCATTATCTGTTAAACAACAACATTTTATACTTTGCCGATCGCGATTAAAGCTTTTTACTTACGTATAAGTTTCTGTTGTTAATCTCAATTGCGATTAAATGAATGCGAAATACCGTAAAAACACTGCCGTATTATGTCTTAAAAAATACACGTGCTAATTAATTAAATTTAATATAGCTCGATAGCCCAAGTTTCCGCGAAGCCGGTCAAAAAGTTATTACCTTAAAAAATCTAAATATAATGTATAGAAATTATAAATAATCTGTCGTGAAAAAAGTGGCATTCCAGTCCCCGCTATAAAAGGACAGGGCCGTTGCATTGTGGTGAAACCCTCCTCCACTCTACTTCCGGTCTAATAGCCCTCCCAGGGGTTAAAACCCAATCAAATATTAATAGGCAGTAGTCTTCACATGACCGAAAGCATCCAGGATACAAGCCCCCGGATTCATTCCGAAAGCAGACTCAGGACCCAGAAGTAAAACACCTGTATCCGATAAACAAGCCCACGAATTTATCCGCAGGCTCAATGCTTCAATTCTTTAATCTAAAATCTAAAATCTAAAATCTAAAATCTCTTGATTTTACCTACATTCCGACAGGGGTTTTAACCCCTGTCGGAATGTAGCTTCCACAAAAGGAAACAGCGTTATTTGAGATTAGTCGTCTGTCGGTCTTTCTGCCGTTCGTTGAGTTCAGTCAATATCTAGATTCACTTTCTAGCAAATATTGTCTGAGGCATCTTGAGCGTTTTATCTTGCATCTCGTGCTGCATCATTGATATTTTCTTGGCCGCCGCTGGTACCATATCTCAGAGACTCTGTACCCTCTGCTGCTCTTTCTTTTGCTCCCTGCGTGGCTTCTTTAACAATATCTTTTGCTCCCTTCAAGCCTTCGCGAGTGTTTTCTTTAAGATTAGCAAAGCCTTGTTTGGTTTTGTCGCCAAAGTCATCAGCTTTGCGCTGGGCTGTGCGAGCATCGTCCTTCACCTTTTGGCCAACTTGGTCGAGTTTGTCAGGCGCGTCATCCGCTACCCGCCGTACATTTTCGCCTACATTGTTGCTAGATTTAGTGTCAATGCGGTGCTGCGCTTGCTCTTTGAGAAGCTGAGCTTTTGCTTCTGTTGTTGTCATCTTTTTGTTTCTAGGATCGACATCGCTGTAATCGTTCATGCCGCCTTTGTATTGGGAAGTTACAGCCCCGCTTGGTACTTCTTCTCTAACTTGGTCCGCTGTTTTTCCTGCGATCATATCAGAACGGCTGCAGGCGGTACTCACTAATACTAAAATGCCTGCCAGAAACACTGTTAAGATTTGTACAGCTCGAATTTTTTTCACAAATGCAGTTAGTCTGTTCATAAAAATGCTCCTTTCTATTGTGAGATGCTCAAATGCCTTGTGGCTTTGTAGATGTCTAGCCTTACCAAATTAGGCACTTAAACACTTTTTTAAGTATACGAATAGAAACCGTAGCTTTTCATCTATCCCAAGTTACATTCCTTAAGTTATAGCAGAACGAAGAAGGAAGAAGGAAGAATAAAGAAGGAAGAATGAAGAAGAACAAAGGGCAAAGGATAAAGCAATGGACAATCTTCCATCTTATATAAATTATTCAAAGTCGGGACACCCCGCGCCGGACAAGGCAAAGTCCTTTCCCTACATAGCTGTTTGGTTATCCATGCTCGCACTATGTTGAAATGTTTTGCGTGTTCGGCTCAAAAAAAACCTTCTAGTCAGGAACTAGAAGGAAGGTGGTGTATGATCTCAAGTACAACAAGGTCTTTAATCGCAATTGTGGCGGCACGTGCCGATCGCACACATCTGTCTAATGGCTGAAAGTATTTCTACAGTGGCTAAGCATTTTGAATCGCTGTTTTTAGACTCTTGCAGAATTCGCCTATCGCCTCTAAACCCTGTTCTGGAGTTCCTTCGGCCAAGCGTTTGACAAAAGCACTGCCAACAATCGCAGCATCTGCACCCCATTCTTTCACTTGGCGAGCGTGTTCGGGTTGCGATATACCAAACCCGACGCCAATGGGTTTGTCGGTGACGGCGCGGAGTTCTTGCAGCAACTCTTTTGCTCTCGTTTCTAAGCCTTCGCGTACTCCCGTAACCCCCGTCACGCTGACTAAGTAAATAAATCCTTGAGACTGACGAGCGATCGCTTCTATGCGACTTTTGGGGCTTGTCGGAGCAACTAATAATGTTAGTTCAATCCCTAATTTGTTGGCAGGTTGGATGAGACTGTCTGCTTCTTCTAAGGGCAAGTCTGGTACAACCAATCCCTGAACTCCGGCACTTTTGATTTGCTGCAAGAAGGTTTCTATACCTCTGTACAAAATCGGGTTGTAGTAGGTGAAGAGAATGATGGGCGATCGCAAATTCGGACTAACTTTCGATACCATTTCCAGCACCGAATCTAACCGCGTTCCCCGCTGTAGAGCCCTTGTAGCAGCGGCTTGAATCACCGGCCCGTCAGCTAGCGGGTCAGAATAGGGAACGCCAAGCTCGATCGCGTCTGCACCGTTATCATCCAAAATTTGCAGTGCTTTAGCTGTTGTCTCCAAGTCTGGATCGCCAGCAGTAATAAAAGGAATCAATGCACATTGATTGTTCTTGCGTAACGTTTCAAAACAATTAGAAATAGTCATTAGTTATTAGTCATCAGTCATTGGTTATCACTCATCATACATAGGATTTCCCATAGATAGATCGCAATCAAATTTGTTTGTAGTGAGGAATTACTTCCTCATAAGACTTCCTCGGGCTGAAGTTTTCACTACAAACCTATCGCGCTTATTTTAGGGAACGTCATATCAGTCATCAGTCATTAGTTAGCCGTCAATATTACTATTCATGAGTTGTTATTTCCCAGTCATTAGTTCACAGTTTATTGCTAATAACTAATCACTAATAGCTCACTAATAACTAATAACTGAGAACTAATGACTGTTGACTAATTATCTTTTTCCTGCTCAATTTCGGCTTGAAGTTTGGCTAATTCTTCCGGAGTGAGTTCATCCAGTTGCTTCTGCAAGACAGCTTCTTTGTAGTCTTGCAATTGCTGGCTGTAGGTCATATTTTGAGTCAGCGCTCGAAATAAATAAGTCACCAGCCAGCCAATCAAGCCGGCGACCAAAAACAACTGACTCCAAATCCCTGCATTCATGCTGTCGAGTCCGGCAAATTGCAGTAGCAAGTAGACAAACCCACCTGCTACAAAAAAGCCGATACTGATTCCAATTACGTCAATACGTCGCATTTAGGCTTCTATCTGCCGCCGTTTGGGCCGAAAATTCAAAAAGGGAGCTAGGAGAAACATACCTGGGAAGAAGAAGAACATCAAGAAGTACATGAAGCCGCGCTCAAAAGAGGTAGCGACATACCAGCGGCTGTTCAGGTAAGCGTAGGTGGCCGCAGGTACTACCAGGAGGTAGGTTCCTGCCAAGACGGCGTAAAGCAGTAAGGTAATATACATAGATTTGCTTTAGGGGAATAATAACACGGGTAAGTCGATTGACACGCTCCGTTAGCTGGTTAACTATTGTACCGCTTGGGGAGATCCAGCGCGACTTTTGGGAATTTTTTGATTAGGGGTTGCGTAAATTGGGGTTTTGGCTGTAGAATAAAAGGCTGTTGCTCTTAGTGGCTCAAAACCACAGCAGCTTGACCAAAGGGGGGCGTGGCGGAATGGTAGACGCTACGGACTTAAAATCCGTTGACCCGAAACGGTCGTGTGGGTTCAAGTCCCTCCGCCCCCATCCATTTCAATCATTTGTGATATCAATTCTGGTTGCACCGGAATGATTGTTGACTGTTGATATCGTTTCCGGTTGGACGAGCGACATGATATAGAGGACATGGCAGTGCCCTGTCCTCGGTATCATTCCGGTGCAACCGAAAACAATATGATTCAACGGTTTCAGATTTATTGTCACCAATCGTTGTGTTTTTTGCTCAATTTTCGGGCTAATGGTTTTCTAGTATTTCTCAAACCGCCTCTATATCTGCCAACTTCGCCCCGGACTTTTTACGTCGGGCCTTCAATTGGTTGAGCAAATCGGCTGGTTTTGGAAATGGGGCGACGGTGGGAAGCGATTTTTTATCTTCATCCCGATCGCCCCGCGTTATGTTACGCAGCAACTGGCAAAGCAATCACAAATTCCGTGTCCTGTCCTATTTGAGAATTTACCTCAATTTTGCCTTGATGCTTGGCAAGGATTTGATAGGAAATAGCCAATCCCAATCCAGTACCTTTGCCGATCGACTTTGTAGTAAAAAATGGGTCAAATATCTGTTGGGCACTGGCGGAGGCAATTCCGGGCCCGTTATCCCGAATCTTGACGGTGACAGTATTGTCGGCTGTAAATTCCGTGCTAATCCAAATGGTTGGCGAATAGCCTTTGTCTGCCTTTTTCACTTCCTCCAGCGCATCTATTGCATTGCAAATAATATTCATAAATACTTGATTCAGTTGCGCGGGATAGCACTCAACCGCAGGCAAATTGCCGTATTGTTTAATAACTTGAATACCTTGTTTGAGGCGATGGTTGAGAATGACGAGGGTGCTATCAATTCCTTCGTGAATGTCGGCTAATTTCATTTTTCCGTCGTCCGATCGCGAAAAATTCCGCATGGATACGACAATTTCGCGAATGCGATCGGCTCCCATTTTCATCGAAGAGAGGGTTTTTGGCAAATCTTCTCTGAGAAATTCAAGTTCAATGTCTTCGATGCGTTCTAGAATGGCATCTGGTGGGTTTGGATAGTATTCTTGATAGAGAGTTACCAAACCTGCCAAATCTTCGATGTATTGGTTGGCATAGTCAATGTTGCCACCGATGAAGTTGACGGGATTGTTGATTTCGTGGGCTATCCCTGCAACCATTTGACCGAGAGATGACATTTTTTCGGTCTGAATTAATAGGGATTGAGTTTGTTTGAGTTCTTGTGTATACTCGCTAACTCGCTGAATCAATTGATTGAAAGAAGCGGCTAAAACTCCGATTTCGTCGTCTGTTGTGACAGGTACTTGCAGGTTAAAATTCGATTCGCGAGCAACTTGCTGAGCCACATTAGTAACGGTTTCGAGGGGTTGGGCGATCGCGCGGCTGGTTTTGTCCGCCAGTGTGGCGGCGATGAGTGCTGAAATTAGCATACTTCCGAGAATAATTCGGTTTCGCAAACTTCCAGCTTCTTCTAATGCTTGGGTTCCTTGCTGTTTGTAAATTTCTACTGTAGAAATTAGGTCAGTTAAACTTTGAGCAAGGTTATCTAGTACGATCGCCTCTTGGCCGCTGCTAGTCCTCAACATTTGTAGCTGTGCGGACTCAATGCTGTTGGGCGACAAGTTCCCAACTTCCGCTTCTTTTAACTGCAATTTAATTAGCTGAGCGTAGTAATCAATGACGAGGGCAGATTTCTTCAATATAGCGTGCAATGCTGCCTCTTCTGTCGCTAGTCTATCGGGATGTTCTCGTGCGAAAGATTCCATTTCTGAAATCAGGATTTTCGCCTGATGGATTTGCGCGAAAAACCGATCTTGTTCGTATTTCAGCGCCAAAGTGTTTCCCAAAACGACTGGCAATCTCGCCGCGCGCGATCGGGCTTCAAATACGGTATTTTGCAAATTTTGCAGCAGTTGCTGCTGCTGCCCAGCAACATTCACCTGAACTAAAGCTTGCTTGCGAAAGTAGTCTCCCAATCTCAGTCCCGCACCAGTTCCCAAAATCGCTATGCCGATAGCTAAAGCATAGCCATAGCTAATTTTTTGGCCGATCCGCAAATGGTTGCATTCTGCCTTTAGCCCAGTTAGATTAATAGTTGAAGTTTGTAACAAATGTTTTTGAGCATAGTGCTTTTGCTCTAGTTTGCTATTTTTGGACTGACTGTGGGTAAATAATAACATGGGAAGTTCCTCCCAAACAAATTAGGAGTAATTGAGCGAAGAAAAGCAGAATGCACTTATGCTGAAGGCGGAAAGCTATTTTGAGTGTTTAATTTTGAATTGGGAAATCTTTAACTCAAAACTTAACTCTTCCTCTAGTATCTCTGTTTTTAGACTAGAGTGTTTGTGATCTCTATCAACAATCTATGTGATTATACGCAAATTTACAAAACTTAGGGTTACAGCGATTAGTATTTTTAGTCAGTTGGGACACAAGGCCCAACTACCGGTTCTCCCCGTTTTTCTTTTTCTGCCAGTTCTAGGTTTAATTCCAGCACTTTTGCTAAAATATCGTCGCTGTCAGTAAATCCGTAAGCTGCATTACATTCGCGATCGAGCGCTTCATGAAGTTTATAAAGTTGACTTGTTGGCTCTTCAAAAAATTTATTGTAAAGTTGAGTAATCCTCCACTGCTTTGCTGACATTTGTTGAGTGCGGTACAGTGAAGTGCGATCGCCTTTCTCATTTCTAAACGTTTGCGATTTTAATACAGTAGCAGGTTCAATCATGGTAAAGTCTCAGTATGAGGGATATTCCGCCGAAAAACACACCGTTTTACTCCGAGAAAACTTTGGAAGTGCCAAAGTGTATGCACAAAATGCACAGTCAGTGCTTAACAAAGCTACTGGATTTATCAATGCTTACGATTTTACGCTAAATCCTTACCGGGGTTGTCAGTATGGATGCAGCTATTGTTATGCTGCTGCTTTTAGCCCTAATTCAGAAATGCGGCAGGATTGGGGAAATTGGGTAATCATTAAGCAAAATGCAGCGGAACTTCTAAATAAAGAGCTGCAAAAATGGTACAAAAAACAACCCGGTCGAGCACCTAGCATTTACATGAGTAGTGTCACCGATCCATATCAGCCCATTGAATCTAAAGAACAACTAACTAGGCACTTGTTAGAAGTGATGGTTCCCTATCAACCGACGCTGGTTATCCAAACTCGCAGTCCTATGATAACTAGAGATATCGATATTTTACAGCAATTTCAGCGCTTGCGAGTTAACATGAGTATTCCCACGGGTAGCGAAAAAGTGAGGAAAGATTTTGAGCCTAAATCGCCGAGTATTCCTGCGAGACTCAAAGCTATTGCAAAACTGAAATACAGCTTTCCTTACCAAGAAAATTGCGAAGTCAGATTTTCTATAACTGTGACGCCACTACTCCCTACCTTACCCGAAGATGAAGCTAATTTTATTAGCAAGCTGGAAGTTGTAGATCGGGTCGTGATTCAGGATTTTCATGCCAGCAACGATCGATCGCTAATTGCGTCAACTCGCGAGCAAGCATTAGCTCTTAAACAAAAGTACGCTTGGTGGTACAATAGCGAACAACAGAGTTATCGCAAGTTTAAAAATAAATTAATTGCGATGCTTCCGGGGGTTGAGATTATGGAAGGTAAAGAGGGATTTGGCTATGAGTAATCCGCTAGTAAATTGGTGGCGTTCCCATAAGTTTAACGAAGCCGTTAAGAGTCAAAATAATCGAGTTGCCAAACAACTGTTAAAACAAATAGAAAATTCCGGGGCAAAACTCTCATGGCAGCAGAAGCTATTTAAAGAGCGCCTACAGCTTGAAAAGCTATTACAGAAAAAAAGTAACCGCATCAAAGAAGCTGATCGCCATTTAGAAGAATTAGAAATGCAACTAAGCTTCGGGCAACTTGACGATTCGCTGGCACGGATTGATCAATTAACCTTGTTTCCCGACACCAAGTTTATTGAATACATTGAAAATTCTTTCAAAATGACAGAATGCGATGCAAGTATGATTCAATGCACAGGCATTGACGAGCAAGTATTTACTGAATTTGAACAGCATTTGGCTGGCTTCATCAAGAACGAGATTAATAATTTGAGCCGTCAAAAAAATAATCTAGATTATTTACTTCAGCAAGCTATTGACGATATTCAAAAGCTGAAAGAAGGAGAAGATCCTCAATACAATTTTGAACTCAGTCCTCACATCTATTTAATCAGGTATTTCCTAGATAACGTCTATTGTACATATCTAGCTTGGTTCCTGATTTACAAAGCAGGATTATTGCCAACTAAAGTTAATATCCTTGATATTGCTGCTGGGCCGGGTACTGTTGCTTACGGACTCGGTTTATTGCTACAAAGCAGTAGCGACTTTTTTTCAATGCCACCGATGCACATATCCTACTACTCTCTGGAACAGCAAAAAGCTTTTCAATATCGCGGACTCCAGTTTTGGCGGCAGTACATGGAACCCCAGGCGATGAATGCTTACTTTCGGTTTGACACTTCTAGTATCTTTGATGGGGAAAATCAGTCCAAAAGACTGCCGAAAAAATTTTTTGATTTTATTGTGATTTCTCACTGTTTTTTTAAGGATGAGGATAGAAGAGAAAAGTCCCTTCAAATTTACAAGGATATATTTATAAACAGCCTGAATGATTCGGGTTACGCTTTGCTAATTATTCAAGAAAAAAAGTTGCTGATACCATATAATGTTCGTCGAGTGGATGATTGCCAACAGGAGCTAACTGTAGTACAACAATTTGTTAATAAACTGGGCTTAAACTTAGTTTGGTATAAATATTTAAGTTCAACTGGTAGGAGGACATCCCATCCTAATTATCCAAAGTTTGCTAGAGAGAATTTACCTCTCAAGGAATTTATCAGTCCACTTTTCCGCCAGCACTTTAAGTTACATTATGACTCCAATTATGCACTTGATGACTATGTGATATTAGCAAAAAAATGATAAATATACCTATCAAAAAAATGAGAAAACTTTCCAATTTAACATTTAATTATAAAAATCTGTGATTCAAAAATCGACTGAAACACCTACAAATAACATTCAAACAGGATGGCACGGCCGCCTAGATTTAGTCTATGCCAACCGCAGCGGCTCAACTCAAATCATTCACAATCAAATGCAAGCACCCCTCAAGGTGCAGCGCCCGTTTTATCCTGAAGGGCAAGACGTTTGTCACAGCGTCATCTTGCACACGGCTGGGGGAGTTGTCGGGGGCGATCGACTTTCCAGCCATTTTCACCTCCAACCCAACGCCAAAGCGTTGATTACCACGGCCGCCGCTGGTAAAATCTATCGCAGCAGCGGATTAAAATCACAACAAAATATTGACATTCAACTAGATATCAGTGCTAATTTAGAATGGCTGCCACAGGAAACAATAGTTTTTGACGGCGCAATATATCGGCAAAATTTGCGGGTAGAATTAGCACCAACAGCAAGGATTTTACTGTGGGAAATTACCAGATTTGGACGCAGTGCTAGGGGCGAAAAGTTCTTGTCTGGAGAATGGATCTCGCACACCGAAGTCTGGCAACAAAACAGCCCTTTATGGATTGACAGACAATTGCTCAAAGGTGGAGAACAAATGCTCGAAAGTCCTCACGGTCTCGCAGGAAAACCCGTAGTCGCCACCCTCGCTTGGGTAGGCGAACCAGTCACCACAGAGTTCGTGGAAAAAGTGCGAGATTTGCCATCGGAGACAACAATTTATCCAGGTAATTCCACCGTCGGCGTGACTCGTATTCCTAACGGTTTGCTGTGCCGATATCGCGGTACATCCACCACCGCAGCGAGAGACTGGTTCGTCAGCATTTGGCACTTGCTGCGCTTATCTTTTTCAGAACGCCCTTGCTGTTTGCCCAGAGTTTGGATAAAATAGGATGATCTTTGAGGTTCAATGTATAGTTCCCCTCCTAACTAGATTATTCATCTCTCTCTTCTCTTCCTCTGCGCCCTCTGCGCCCTTTGCGGTTTAATCATTCAGAAACAACCGTAAACGATATCATAACCAAATAATGCGATCGCACTTACAAGAATAAAAATGCAACTCACCCCCCAAGAAAAAGACAAACTGCTAATATTCACCGCCGCCCTGGTAGCAGAGCGCCGGAAACAAAGAGGTTTAAAATTAAACTATCCAGAAGCATTAGCCTACATTTCCGCAGCCATTTTAGAAGGAGCCAGAGATGGCCTCACCGTCGCCGATTTAATGAGTTATGGAACAACTCTCCTGACGCGGGAAGATGTCATGGAAGGGATACCAGAAATGGTGCATGAAGTCCAGGTGGAGGCGACTTTCCCCGACGGAACTAAGTTGGTAACAGTGCACGATCCGATCCGTTAAAAAATCAACCACAGAGACTCATAGGAGGAAAAGATGATTCCAGGAGAAATGATTGTTTCAGCAGGCGAAATAGAATTAAATGCCACTCGCCAAACCGTGCGTTTGCTGGTAGGAAATAAAGGCGATCGACCCATTCAAATTGGTTCACACTATCACTTTTATGAGGCTAACGAAGCCTTAGAATTTAATCGAGAACAAGCAAAAGGAATGCGGTTGGATATCCCCGCAGGTACAGCAGTCAGGTTTGAACCTGGAGATGAAAGGGAAGTTCAATTAGTGCCGTTTGTTGGTAGTCGTCAAGTCTACGGCTTTAATGGAAAAGTCAACGGTCATCTGGATGCTGAAGTATGAAGCCACAAGGTAGTTGACGATGGTTGAGTTGGGAATTTGAAACTTTTTAACTTAAAAGTTCAAACAGTTTCAAAACAGAATGCAACTGTAAGCAATCTCCACACAATGATAGTGATCAGTCCTCCCAATCCCAAATCGAAAATCGAAAATGGTATCATTTTCCGCCCTATGCCGGGAGAGTGATAAAGTAAGCTCAAACCTTTTTCTCTGCCTTCTGTATAACTGCCTTCGGGCTTTTTTTGTTAGTTCAATCTCCTACTTTTGAGCGATTTAAAATCAGCCGTTTGCGGTCTAATGTGGTTGTTAAAACTGCAAAGATATACAGCAAAAGTGCGTGATGAACCCAAAATTAGTTGACCAGATCAAACAGACCTTGAAGCAGAGCTTGCTGGCAACATCAAGGCGTGTCTGGAGAACCCCGTTAGACCGACGCACCAGCATCAAATTGTTAGATGACTGCATCGTTTATAAAAAGCAGCACCAACCTATCAATATACCCGCATTAACCTCGGTAAACAAAGTGCCTGCTCGGTTTTTTGCCACAGAAAAACCCGTGTCTTTTGACCCAGATTATGTGTGGAAGATTTCGCTAAATCAAAAAATAAATTCTCTAACTATTTGTACCTCTGGCAACACGCTGCTGAATAACAAGTTAGTTTTAGACTTAGATTTTCGGATTAGCGGTGCCGGCATTCTGGAATGGCCTTACAAACCTAACAAAATTACCTATCCCCTTGTAGTTGCTCCTTGGTCGCATTTGTGGTGTAGTTATTATGATTTTATCATTTTTGTGTTGGCTAAACTTTGTCGAATTGAAGAGGCTTTAGGTAAGGAAATTTGGCAAAAAGCTAAAATTTGTTATCCTTTACGACATACAGATTTTGAGTTGGGCTTTATGACCAAACTCGGTATTCCTGAAAGTTCACTAATCGACACTCGGGCTAGAGATACGAGATATCATGCAGAAAGTCTGGTGGTGGGAAACAATCAAGACTGGTATTTTCCGAGTCCTTACGATATAGAGCTTTTGCGGAAAAAATTCTGTCTTAAGGAAAAGGTAAAGCCTTCTAGAAAACTTTATCTGTCGAGAAGTGGCCGGCGCAAGGTTAAAAATGAAGTAGAAGTGAGAGAGGTTTTGAAAGAATTTGATTTTGAAATTTTGGAAGATATCTCGCGCACTGTTGATGAACAAATTCGTCTGTTTGCAGAAGCGGCGGTGGTTGTCGGCCCTCACGGGGCTGGTTTTACAAATTTGCTGTGGTGTCAGCCGGGAACCAAAGTATTGGAATTCTTTTATGGAGGATACACTCCGCCATATTTCTATTACATTTGCCAGCTACTGGGATTAGAATACTCTCGTATGGTTGATGACAAAAATGTAGCGGAAGATTGGAGTTTGATTGGCATGGATATGACAGTGGATGTGGAGATTTTGAAAAGGGAAATCCAGAAAATGCTGGAGTAAATTTGCCCCTTCACAGCCTTTTCGATTTTCGATTGGCAAGAATTGATGCCTATCGGGATTTTAAAGCTTGCCTAATGTTGTATTTTTTTTACTGTTGCAGATTGAGGAACTCGTCACATACTATAATTCAAGTAGGTCTCAACTGCTAAGTAAAAATTTATTAATATTAGGAGCAAGGATGAGTTACAGAATGGATCGCCGCGCTTACGCGGAAACCTTCGGGCCGACTGTGGGCGATCGCGTCCGGTTAGCCGATACAGAATTATTCATAGAAGTTGAAAAAGACTTCACAACCTACGGGGATGAAGTTAAGTTTGGCGGCGGCAAAGTCATTCGCGACGGCATGGGACAGTCGCCTATTTCTAATGCACACGGCGCTGTTGACACGGTAATTACTAATGCTTTAATATTAGACTGGTGGGGAATTGTTAAAGCAGATGTCGGTATTAAAGACGGCAAAATTTACAAAATTGGTAAAGCCGGAAATCCTTATATTCAAGATAGGGTAGATATTATTATCGGGCCTGGTACTGAAGTAATTGCCGGGGAAGGAATGATTCTCACCGCTGGGGGAATTGACAGTCACATTCACTTTATTTGCCCGCAGCAAATTGAAGTGGCGATCGCCTCTGGAATCACGACAATGATCGGCGGTGGCACAGGCCCTGCAACGGGTACAAACGCCACCACCTGCACTCCCGGCCCTTGGCATATGTACCGAATGCTGCAAGCTGCTGACGCTTTCCCCGTAAATCTAGGATTTTTAGGTAAAGGAAATAGCAGTCAACCTCAAGGATTAGTCGAACAAATTTTTGCCGGTGCAATGGGTTTGAAACTCCACGAAGATTGGGGAACTACACCAGCAACGATCGACACTTGTTTGAGTGTCGCTGACGAGTACGATGTCCAAGTTGCAATTCACACGGATACTCTCAATGAAGCGGGATTTGTGGAAGCTACAATTGCCGCTTTCAAAAATCGCGCTATTCACACCTACCACACTGAAGGTGCTGGCGGCGGACATGCACCGGATATTATTAAAGTGTGCGGACAAGCTAATGTTTTGCCTTCGTCAACTAACCCGACTCGCCCTTACACTGTCAATACTTTAGAAGAACATTTAGATATGTTGATGGTTTGCCACCATTTGGATCGAGGCATTCCTGAAGATGTGGCTTTTGCTGAATCGAGAATTAGAAGGGAAACTATTGCTGCTGAGGATATTTTGCACGATTTAGGGGCGTTTAGTATGATTTCTTCGGACTCGCAGGCGATGGGAAGAGTTGGGGAAGTGATTATTCGGACTTGGCAAACGGCACATAAAATGAAAGTGCAGCGGGGACATTTACCCCCCCTAACCCCCCCTAACCAAGGGGGGGAAACAGAGGAAATTAACGATAATTTTAGGGCGAAGCGGTACATTGCCAAATATACAATTAATCCGGCGATTACTCACGGAATTAGTCAGTATGTGGGTTCGGTGGAAGAGGGGAAATTGGCGGATTTGTGTTTGTGGCGGCCGGCTTTTTTTGGGGTGAAACCGGAGTTGGTAATTAAAGGAGGGGCGATCGCCTACGGGCAGATGGGAGATGCTAACGCCAGCATTCCGACCCCGCAACCGGTGCATATGCGGCCGATGTTTGGCAGTTTTGGCGGGGCGATTGGGGCGACTTGTCTGACGTTTGTTTCCCAAGCTGCGCGCGATCGAGATATTGCCGCACAGCTCGGTTTGCAAAAGCCCACTGTAGCAGTTTCCGGCACCCGACAAATTAGTAAAAGAGATATGAAACTCAACGATTATTTGCCACAAATGGAAGTCGATCCAGAAACTTATGAAGTTAGGGCGGATGGGGAATTGTTAACTTGCGAACCGGCAACAGTTTTGCCAATGGCGCAGCGATACTTTTTGTTTTAACTGGTATCTTGCACCATTTTCAGCAACAGGCAAGATGCCTGTTCCACAAGAAAATTTATATTTTGTGCAACAGGCATCTTGCCTGTTCATAAAAGGCTAATTTAAAATGGTGCAGTATCTCTTTTTTAACCGATTATACAATCATGTAGGGGCGGGTTTTACCAACAATATTTTCCAAAAATAGACAATCTCAAAAACCCGCCCCCACCCAACGGCAAATCTTCCTCTTACTTCATTCAAGATTTGATTTACTGTTAGAAAAATTGAGCGATTGCACTATCAAGCCCTGACACAAAAACCAACAATAAAGTGCAATATTAATCCCGCTCAACAGCTTCGGTATTCCCTCCAGCAAGCTCGAAATTATCTCGTTTTTTAAAGGCAGCGCTTCTGCAAAAAAGGCAACAAATAACAAACCAACGCCACTCAGCAGTAAAGCATAGGGAGTCGAGCGAATTTGTCTCCGAAAAGCTAATCCGTATGCAACAGCCAGCACGGCGTAAAATATGACAATTGTTACTTTCGGGAAACCCGCACGTCCCAGATGAACGTGGGTGCGAAAAACTTCATTGAACAGAAAGCAACCGGCAAACAGTGCCGAATATAAAATAAATCTATTTTCTGGGCGATCGGGTTGAATAATTCTCAGCAATCCAAAGGTAAAAGCGCACACCATTACCGATAAATAAAATAACATTTGAAACGCCAAGAAAAAGAAACCTGCACCCGGATACGTGGCAGAGCAAGGCGGCAAAAATAACCCTTTTACTGAAGAACCGAATAAACTCAGACACGCCGTCACTAACCCAACTAGCACTAAAATTAGACTATTGAACAACAATACAGTTCTGTAATTTGCCATAATTAATAACTAAAAGCTAACAGTATATTGCGCGTCAAACCATTTTTTGCTAGGGCTTTTGCACGGGGATCAGAAACCGGGTTTTTTAGGAAAATACTGCGTTGTGACTCGCAGATTCGGTAAAAAACCCGGTTTCTCTGTCGGAGTTCGTAAATCGCGATCGTGTTCTTTGAATAAAGGTGAGATATTCGGTGAAAGGACACAGCAAACAATTGAGCATCGGCAGATATCTAAACAGACACGAAATCTTCAGGGCCAATGAAATTGGGAGCAACGCCTGTCAAAGCAGCTAAAACTTCACCGCTGCTGGCTACTCTAATTAATGTGCTGTTAGTTCCAGGAGAAATTGATAGCTGTCCGAAGGTCAAGCCGTTGATTAATTGAATGGTATCTTGATAGTTGCCGAAATCACAGATTGTATCAACTCCCAATCCCGCACCTAAAACAAATACATCGTTGCCCGCGCCGCCGACAAGATTATCGTCGCCCAAACCGCCGTTGAGGGTGTCAAAACCTTTTCCCCCAGACAGGCTATCGCTGCCGTCGCCACCATTGATGATATCGTTGCCCCGCAAACCATTGAGCACGTCATCGCCTGCCAAACCGTTGATGGTGTCGTTGCCGGGAGTGCCAGTGAGGTTCTCGTTGCCGGGAGTGCCGTTGATGACGTTTGCAGAGTTATTGTTGCCACCTGGAGTGCTGGTTAAGTCAACAACAAAGATGTCACCGCTATTGTTGGTATCCCCCGGCACGAGGTTGGCGGCCTGAGAATAAAACGCCACAAACCGCCCGTCGGCTGAGATCGAGGGAGATAAGGAGTAGCCGTTCCCCCGATCGCCAGCCCCTGAAACAGAAACGAGAGTGGTGGTTTTGGCGATCGTGTCGCGCATGAAGATGTCCTCGTAATAGTTAGTGTCTCCCGGCACGAGGTTGATGGCATCAGATGAAAAGGCCACAAATCGTCCATCTGGCGAGATGGATGGAGATCTGGAACCTGGGAAGAAATCGAAACCGATCGCCCGATCGCCGCTGGAACTGACTGAGACGAGGGTAGTGGTGTTGGCGAGCGTGTCGCGCACGAAGATGTCTTTGCGATTGTTAGTGTCCCCCGGCACGAGGTTGGTGGCATCAGATTCAAACGCCACAAACCGCCCGTCGGCTGAGATGGAGGGGCGGTAGGAGTCACTGTTCCCCCGATCGCCTGCTGAGTCAACAGAAACGCGGGTGGTGGTATTGGCGAGCGTGTCGCGCACGAATATGTCTCTGCCATTGTTAGTGTCCCCCGGCACGAGGTTGGTGGCATCAGATTCAAACGCCACAAACCTCCCGTCGGCTGAGATGGAGGGGCGGTAGGAGTCATTGTTCCCCCGATCGCCTGCTGAGTCAACAGAGACGGGGGTGGTGGTATTGGCGAGCGTGTCGCGCACGAAGATGTCGAAGTTATAGTTGTCCCCCGGCACGAGGTTGGTGGCATTAGAATAAAACGCCACAAACCTCCCGTCGGCTGAGATGGAGGGAGATAAGGAGTAGTTGTTCCCCCGATTGCCTGCTGAGTCAACAGAGACGAGGGTGGTGGTATTGGTTGACAAGTCGCGCGCGAAGATGGCTCCGTAAGAGTTAGTGTCCCCCGGCACGAGGTTGGTGGCATTAGATTCAAACGCCACAAACCTCCCGTCGGCGGAGATGGAGGGAGAGAAGGAACCTGGGAAGAACCCCACACCCATCGCCCGATTACCTGCTGAGTCAACAGAGACGGGGGTGGTAGTATTGGTTGATAAGTCGCGCACGAAGATGTCGCCGCTACCGCTAGCGCCCGCCGGTACGAGGCTGGTGCCATATGCAAACGCGACAAACCGGCCATCGGCGGAGATGGAGGAGCCGACTGAGAAGCGGATCGCCTGATCGCCTGCTGAGTCAACAGAGACGCGAGTAATGGTCATAAGTCCTCACACTAAAATTGCAAATTTGCTAAATTTACGAGTGTTTTGTCGATCGCCCCAAGCTTCTGACAAAACAGATTCGCGCGGTTGTAGGGCGATCGACTAATGTTTCTGAATAGTTGCTGCCTATTTTTTCTAGGCTATTATCTCATTTGGGTTGGCTGTTGAAGTCAAAATTTGCTCAACTTGAGCCGGAGTTAGATTCGGATTGGCATTCAAAACTAAAGCCGCTACACCCGCTACGTGAGGGGCTGCCATCGATGTGCCGCTGTAGGTTTTGTAGGTGTTATCGGGAGTTGTAGAAAAGATATCTACTCCCGGTGCAACTACGTAATCCAAAGGTCGGGAACCTGCACGGTTAAATAATTGATCCATCCTGCCATTTATATCAATTCCTCCCACAGCAATTCCGAAGCGATCGGCATATCTAGCTGGATAACCTGGTTCGCTAAAACCATCATTTCCTGCTGACA
The DNA here is from genome assembly GCF_036701355.1 of Microcoleus sp. Pol12B3. Lineage (NCBI taxonomy): Bacteria > Bacillati > Cyanobacteriota > Cyanophyceae > Oscillatoriales > Microcoleaceae > Microcoleus > Microcoleus sp. Pol12B3. The sequence continues at coordinate 16,895 of NZ_JAUBQS010000018.1, read as the reverse complement.
TGACGACAACAACTCCTTTGTCTGTTGCATACTTAATTGCGTCATCAATTTCCCTGCTAGGAAACCAGCCGCCCGCACTATAGTTAATTACATTAGCTCCATTATCAGCAGCATAGCGAATTCCAGCAGCAATATTAATCGGATTACCGAAACCAACTGTCGGCAAAACTCTCACAGGCATAATCTTGGAATTCGGGGCAACTCCTGTGATTTGAAAACCATTGCGTTCGGCCGCGATCGCACCTGCTACGTGAGTCCCGTGACCGAAAAGCTGACCATTTCTTAAAAACTTCTCGTCCATCGGGTTGTTATCACCAGACGCAAAATCCCAACCCCGAATATCATCAATATATCCGTTGCGATCGTCGTCAATTCGGTTATTGGGAATCTCATCCGCATTCTGCCAAATATTGGCATCTAAATCGAGATGGGTGTAGTCAACGCCGGTATCGACGACAGCTACAACAATCCCATTTCCGGTAATTCCGCCCTGCCAAACTTCCGGCGCATTTACCATGTCTCTTGCCCAATCATTCCCGCCCAAATTAGGAACTTCGGGGAACTTAACTGGACTGTTAAAAGTGCCGGCTACTGCTGCATTTGCATCCACTAAACCGTATCCGTAATTGCTGCTAAAACCAGTACCAGGCGTTGCAGCCAGATTCAGGTTGTAATTCTTATAGTCAAAGTAACTATAAACTGCGACATAGTAATCTCCAGGAGTCAGGTTGAAGAAATTTATCTCGCCGGATGCACCGGGTGAGGCATAATCGCTGCCAAGAAGTTCATCATAATCAGCCTCGCCGTTGCGATTCTTATCTTGAATAAACTCGATTCCTGCTCCATTCAAAACATCGATACGCAAGCTTACATCGCTATTGTTGTTAATAGTAAAGCGATAATAATCCTCGTTATCGTCAACTCCGACAAAATCATTGAAGGTGAGGCGATTGTTATCAGCAACACCAATATTGCGTGCAGTGGCTAAGGAGTTGCCTGGGTCTGATAAATCCAACTGAGAAGGCGTTCTCATTCCGGTTAGCGGATCTGTGCCGGCAGTCATGGCTTCTGAATTCGATTTTTGTTGAACTGGAGATGTACTGCTAGTGGCTCGATCGCTGCCTGAGTAACTGAAAATCTCGCTATTTTGAGATACTATAAAATTTGCTATTTGTTGTGGTTCGTTGGTGCCGATCCCTGTCAAATTATCAGCGTCAAAGCCGTTGCCGGGAACGCTACCGTTAAATTGACTGGAGGCAGTGAAAAAATTAAGCTGACCGCTATTACCAAAGGTTGTTAATGCTGGTGTGAGCTGCTGTTCGCGATCGATTGCAAGTAGACCGAGCGTACTTTCCATAAATTGGCTCCGATAATTTGAGATTCACTTTTGTTGACGGGAGACAATGCTTGATTTTAAATTAATTAACATTCTTCCATCGGCGAGATGATAAGTCTATTCATAAATTCATTGCTTGATTTCATAAAAGTCATAACCCTAATTTCATAAAAGTCATATTTTTCGGCAAGTTATGCCGTTTCAAGCTGAAGCTGTTGTTTTTGCGTCAAAACCATCGCTATGTGTTTTTCGTAATAGGCAGCTTCGTTAATGAATACAGGGAAAACAGTGGATTCTCCTTGATAGGGGAGTGATTCTCCCGCAAATGTGAGAAACATCGGTTCACCGGGATGTAAGGGTTCATAGTCTTTGAACTGAAGTTGGGGATGGATCGCAGCTTGCAGTTCACCTACTGAATTTCTGGGATAGTCTACTGAGCCGATCGCCTGATATAAAGTTAAATGTGATGGTATAGGAAGCGGCTTTCCCCGATTTTGTGCGTCGAGATAATCCAGAATGGCGTGAACCAGCATTTCGGTTTGCTGAAGCTGATGGGCATTGACGACTCCCTGGGCGATGGGCCCAACTTCTACGGTGCCACCGAAAGCAGACAGCGATCGAAGCATTGGGGCATCCTCACCAGAATGCTCTCCCACACAAACTCGCAGTGAGGGCTCGATCTCACTCAAATAAGCTAATAATTGCAAATTGAATGGATGTTTGCTAGATGGTAAAATTGTCAGCCCCATGTTGGCCGTTGTGCTGTGAAGGTCAACGATCGCATCAGCCCCATGTTCGTCTTTCGGACATAGTTGGGCGGAGATTTCTTTAGCACGTCTGTTCTCGTAACCCATCAAATCTGGGTTAGACAAATCTTCCTCGGCAAAGCAACGGTTCAAATCGCGATCGACATAACGCCGATTGGACTTTACCGCTTGAGGATTAGCTAATAGAGTAACCACCTCAAAGCTCGATCGTTTCAGTAAGTCTGGGAATTGTTGAAACCTCTTAATCAGATAAACCCCAGTCAACTCGTTTCCGTGGGTTCCTCCTACAACTGCAACTCGTCGAATTACTTGCGAAATCATGAATAATCCTCATTAAGCAATACTTAAATGGGTATTTCGTGCCGAAACTTATAACTATTACTTTCAAGATAAAGAAGTTAGTTCTATATGTCAAATACTATTTTTTATATAAAAATATACTTAAAAAATATAGTATTTAATCCCCGTTACAAAAGAGAATGTAACTGTAGGCCCTTGCTCCAAACCATCATAGTAATCATTCATTCCCAATCGTTCAAATCTAAAATCTAAAATCTAAAATCGTATAACCTATGGAACTTCGCCATCTTCGTTACTTCATTGCAGTGGCAGACGAACTGAGCTTTAGTCGCGCCGCCAAGCGATTGCACATTGCCCAACCCCCCCTAAGTCAACAAATTAAAGATTTAGAGGCTGAACTGGGTGTGAAGCTATTCGATCGCAAAAGTCACCCGATTCAGCTAACCCCAGCAGGACAAGCGTTTTTAGAAGAAGCTCGCGCAACTTTGGTACAGTTAGAACAAGCGGTACATAAAACCCAGCGCATCGATCAGGGTGAATTGGGTTATTTGACGGTGGGTTTTCCCAGTTCGATTGCGAATGGTGTCTTTCCAGAGATTCTGCGAAATTTTCGACAGCAATATCCAGAGGTACAACTGATTTTGCAGGAAGAACACAGTGCTTTCTTAATTCAGAGGTTGCGCGATCGCCAGACTGATATCATTTTTCTTTATCTCTACCACGATATTTCTGAAGCCAATGATTTAGAAACGATGTCTCTCACGCAAGAACCACTTGTCGTCGTTTTACCCAAAAACCATCCGCTTACAGCCCAATCCAAAATTTCGCTTTCCGACCTAAAGGATCAAGAATTTGTAATGCCCCTTCATCAGATTGTGGCTGGCTTATCTGAGGAAATTTACCATGTATGTTCGCAAGCAGGGTTTGTTCCTAAAGTTGCTCAAACAGCCGTCTTTATGGTCACAATTTTGGGATTAGTCGCAGGCGAAACAGGTATCAGCATTCTGCCATCTCACGTACAGAATATTCAACGCGAAGGAGTGGTCTATCGTCAGATTCAGGAACAAACGACAACCACTCAATTAACTGCTGTTTGGCGGCCTAATCATTCGTCCACCATTTTGCAGCAATTCCTCAATATTATTAAACCCCTCTCAATTTATAGCAATCCTAAATGATTTGTGAGAAACAGGCATAGGTAAAAAGCATTGAAAAGTCCAGCAAGTAAGGTGCGTTGCCATCAACAATCTGCAAGTTTTATCGAATATCTCGCAGATTCGCACCCTACAGATTAACACCACACAATATAGCTGCTACTCTAGTTCATGAACCTGGAATATGCGGTATTAACTGTTATTTGCCGCAAGCGAAAGTAGAAAACAGATTAATTTTTGTAACTCTCCACGCTTGTCATGTCTGCGCGCCAGCAAAAAGACTGTACCTAGTTATGCTTTTATCGCTGTCAACATAACTTTGCCAAATTCATGCAGCAACTGTTGGATACTAGCCTGGAAACTCCCTTGGTATAGGACTTACTTGCGAGCTCATGTTCCATCCTACTTGCTTGCTAAAATTTTGAATTTAACCTTCACAAGTTCGACAACTAGAACCGCCGAGTTTATGCCAAACTTCTAACTGCGAAGTCAATCAATATTTGCCATTGCTGGATTGCATCCACATGCCATCCGCGCGGAGGTTCGGACAAAACAGATTTGCGCGGTTGTATGGCGATCGACTAATGTTTCTGAATAGTGGCTGCCTATTTTTTCTAGGCTATTATCCCATTTGGGTTGGCTGTTGTCGTGAAGATATACTCAACTTGGGCCGGAGTAAGATTCGGATTGGCATTCAAAACCAAAGCCGCTACACCCGCTACGGAGAGTCTTAATCGCTCGGTAAACTCAATTTTAATACCTGTCCAACTGATACCTCGTGCTTGTGCGTCGCTACTACCACGGCACCTTCTAATCGCGGATCGTAACATCCAACCCAAGCCGCAGGATGACATTCGTGTACTAAATACCCGTAAAGCCAAATTGCTCCTCTACCTTCAATGACAATTCCTTGGCTCAATTGAACGTGTTGAGGAAGTTTCAAACCTTGTAAATCATTTGGCGTGATGATACCGTCTTGAGTTGTAATACGCAATCGCAAATGTTGGTAAGCTAAACTGTCTTGAGTTTGATGGGGGATTATTTTTAATTCAATAGGATTCATTGGATGCACAAATGTTGAAGGCTGCGATAAAATCATATACCTTTTAGGGTAAATTGGGAATCCGATCGCCAACTTTGAGTCCCAATTGGGCCGCCCTTCCGCCTCTGAGTTCAATAACTCCGTCAACGGGAACATCCGGGCCGTAGTTGGGGCAGGTTTCGCTCAAACACGGCGGTACGTTAGGAATTATCGCCTGCACTACGCCTTCCCGCAGAAAAACCATATCGAGCTCAATCAACACGTTTTTCATCCAAAAACGCACGTTTCGCGCGGGTTCGATCGGGAAAAACATTCCTCTGTCGTCTGGCAATTCTGTCCGAAACATTAAACCTGTGGCTTGCTCTTGGGGAGTTTGCGCCACTTCCAGTCCGATCGCGCGATCGGCTATAATCGTGTTAACCGAAATTGGCAAAAGCTGACCCCTATCTATCCCGCCAAACAGCGAAATAAAGTTGGATTCAGTCAGATTAGAATTTCCCGAAACAACTCCTAAATATTTGCCAGAATCTTTATCTTTCATAATAGTTTGGTTGTCAGAAACAGAAAGCTCTAAATCGCTAAACTTCATGCCTTCTGTCAAGACAATTTTATCATTGCCGTTGCCAAAATCTGTAATTATATCGGCTTCAGTAATAGTAGATGCGGCGGAGGTTATTTCAATCACAAATAAATCCTCCCCCCCGCCTCCTGTCAAGATATCCCCGCCTTCGCCGCCTATTAGCAAATCGTTACCCCGATCGCCAAATATCCAATCCGACTCTTGTCCTCCATAGATGGTATCGCTTCCCTGACCGCCAGACAGCGTATCAGCGCCTTCATTTCCTGCCAGCAAATCATTTTCCCGATCGCCAAAAATCCGGTCGTTTCCCCCCAAACCTTGAACAGTATCATTACCCGCAAATCCTCTAATCGTATCGTTGCTGAGAGTTCCCAGAAGAAAATCGAAGCCGAAACTACCGTCGATGTTAACCATTTTGCGTTTAATGATGCGTTTAATAAAATGAAGATTTGGCGATCGGCATCCGCCAACCGGTACCAAAAGCTCGATCGCTAATTTTCAAACCCGGGGCTGCTTGCCGCCGTTTAAACTCCGCTTGCCTCACTAATTTTACTACACGTTTAACCACGGCTTCATCGTGTCCCGCAGCCACAATTTGTTGCGCTGATTCATGATTTTCTATCAACCGCTGCAAGATGTCATCCAAAACATCGTAATCCGGCAAAGAATCTTGGTCTATTTGACCAGGTTTCAGTTCAGCACTCGGCGGCTTAGTAATAATATTAACCGGAATAATTGCCTTTCCCAAGTCAGCCTGATTTTTAATTTTATCACTCCCAGAATTCAGCCACCGACAAAGCGAATACACGCGAGTTTTCGGGACATCAGAAATCACCGCCAATCCCCCATTCATATCGCCGTAGAGAGTACAGTAACCCACCGCCATTTCAGACTTATTCCCAGTCGAAAGCAGCAAATGTCCGAACTTATTAGAAATTGCCATCAACAGATTGCCTCGAATCCGTGATTGAATATTTTCCTCAGCAATCCCGAAAGTTGTATTGATAAACAAATCGGCGAGAGTGCGATCGTAAGTTTTCATCAAATCGCCGATCGACAATAGTTCGATCGCGATGCCCAGATTGCGGGCTAATTCCAAAGCATCATTAACCGAATGATCGGAACTGTAGGGAGAAGGCATCAGCACCCCTAGAACATTTTCGGGCCCGATCGCGCAACTGGCGATCGCCGCCACCAAAGCCGAATCTATCCCGCCACTCAAACCGAGTACAACCTTAGAAAAACCGCACTTGCGGACATAATCTCGCACTCCTAAAACCAAAGCAGCCCAAATTTCTGCATCTCCTTCTGCCGGATGAAAACTCAACGGCGCAGCCTCACTTCCTGCTGCACTTGGCTGATTGCTGCCAACTAAATCTTGTTTAGCGGCGTCATATTCCAGCACCGCAAAATCCGTTTCAAAAGAAGCTAATACCTGAATCAAATCACCCTTTCGATTCACAGCAAAACTGCTGCCGTCAAAAATAATATCGTCATTTCCCCCTACCTGATTAGCGTAAATAATCGGTATCCCGCAGCGGATGACGCTGTGCTGTAACATCGCCGATCGCACTCCCCGCTTCCCCGCACAGTAAGGCGATGCCGACAAATTCACCACTAAATCTACCCCCAATTTTGCCAGATCGGAAACAGGATCGCCTGCGTAACTGCGTTTACCCCAAAATTCCTCATTGTTCCACAAATCTTCACAAATTGTCACGCCAATTTTGACTTCGCCAATAGAAAAGTAATTGCTGTTTTCTCCAGGTTCAAAATATCTATCTTCATCAAATACATCATAAGTAGGCAACAAGCGTTTATGAAAAACTTGTTTGACAACGCCATTTTGCAACAAAACAGCGCTATTAAACAATGATTTTCCGCCGAGTTTAACAGCCTTAGCATTAGGTAAGGCTGTGCCTACTATAACTGCCAACTTTCGTGGCAAAGCTTGCGCCAGTTGCTGCAACTGTGCACCTGCATCTGCAATGAAACTCGGATTAATTAACAAATCGCGCGGCGGATAACCGATCAGGGAAAGTTCCGGTGTTAGCAATAAGTTTGCGCCCTCAACCTCAGCTTTTTTCGCAGCCTCCAGAATTAGGTTGGAGTTGCCCAAGATATCACCAATAGTAGGATTGAGTTGTGCGATCGCAATTTTCATATCACCAAATCACTTAATAAATATTGCTAACAGTCCGCCCGGGCGGACTCACTTTCCTATAGTCCTAGATTTGAATGTAGCGAAAGATTACTCAGATTTGTAATGTTTCAACTCTTCCTCAATATAATAATTTACCAAATCCCGGTAAATATTTTCTACCACATCAGGATTCAAACCCGATTGTTGAGCCCACTCGCGCCGCTGCTGTAACATATCGTGAAAGCGATCGAACGATCGAACACTAGCTTCACTCGTTTTGAACCTTGCTGCCGCGATGACGTATTGAAATCTCTTGCTCAAAGCCTCGATCACTTCTCGATCGATAATATCAATTTCCTCCCGAACTTCGTGAATATTAGCGCATTCATCAGGGTCTTTCATCGTCTGCACTCCTTAATAGCTTCTATTCTAATGTTACTAAATTGATCCCAGAATGTCATCTAAGGAACAGCTAGATAAACACCAGCGGCTTATTTTTGAAAGGAGCAAAAGCGGCCGCATCAAAGCGGTACAAACTAGCAGGGCGGCCCGCCCCGCGCGAAACCTTAACACCGGTATCGCACAAAAAACCCAATTTCAACAATCGAGCTCTAAAATTAGAATAATCAGAAAAATTTTCCCCCAAAATAGTTGTATAAAGTTGATACAAATCGCTCAAAGTAAAAAGTTCCGGCAAAACTTCAAAAGCTACCGGGCTGTATTCAAGTTTGTTACGCAGTCGTCGATATCCGTATTCGAGAATTTGATTGTGATCGAAGGCCAGCTTAGGAACTTGTTGCACGGGATACCAAGCAATACCGCCGACGCGGTGGCCCACACCCGCCACTACACTCCCAGCAATTAACTCAGCTTCCTCAAAGCGAACCAAAGCAAAATAACTAACCGAAAGATAACGATCGCCCCTGGTAACTTCCCGAGGATCGCGGCCCGGTTCTCCGAAAGTATACAATTGCTCCAAATACAAATTTTTTACCCGAATTTTCTCAGACAAAATTCGGTAAGCCGCATTTTCAAGAGACTCGCCCTGACGCACCAAAGTACCGGGAAGACTCCAAGAATCGATAAACGGTTCGTCTTGCCGCATTACCAACAGCACCAACAAGCGGTTCTGCACGGTATCGACGGAAAAAATAACATTATCTACTCCTACTTTAAAGTCAGCTAATGAGCAACCCTCGCTCTTTTTTGTGCCTCGTGCCATGCGTACAAATGCTCCCTATGGATGTAATCTTCGATGGTCGGAGTCAGAGCTTCCCTGTCTCCTGTTTCCCGATAGGAAGTAGAAGAAACATTGGGAGCACTCAAAGATGCGATCGCCACGTCTGCACCCATGCGCCTCAACTGCCACAAATCTAATTGCTCTGATGGATAACCGGGTCGCGGTACTATCAGCAAGTCCACTTCTTTTAACAATTGTTCAAATTTGTACCAGCGAGACAGTTGCCCCACCAAGTCGGAACCTATTACCAGTGTCAAATCTGCATCCGGCCACAGCAATCTTGCTTGTTCCACAGTTTCTAGAGTCCTTGGACTGCTGAGCTCTGGATGCAAGCAAAGATTGTGTCTCGGCGAATTAATTTCTTGAATCATTAACAGCAGCATTGCCGATCGGTGTTCTAGAGAAGTTTGGTGCGACTTAAAAGGATTGTCCGACGCCCAAACTGCTACCCAGTCAAAATGTTGCGAAAGCCAACTCAGAATTGTTTTATGTCCTGCTGTGGGCGGATCGGCACTGGTTCCAAAAAGAGCAATTTTCTGCATAGGGAATCGGTAATATTGTTAATAGTTAATGGGGAATAGTTGACTGTTGACTGTTGACGGCGTTGATTTATGACTAATGACTAATGACTACTGACTCTTTTTCGTTTTTTGGGTGAGACTCTGCAAATCGGTAGAAATTTCCACTGACGGCGAAATCGGGTTGTCAAGTTGGCGAGTTTCGGGTCGAAGACTGGCGACTGAAGCAGCAGTGCGTTTGGCGATCTCCTCCAAACTTTCCGGGTTCTGGACTCGTTTGCCATCCTTGACAACCAACTTCATTAATGGTAAGTAAGAATCGCAATTGTGAATATTTTCTCCCGACAATCCCAAACAATCTCCGAGAATTTGCCCATTTTCAATCTGTCTAAAAATTTGCTTTCTTCCTGGATATGTTACCTTGCCGCTTGCCTCTTTCATCACCGGAATTCCGTCAATTTCCACCAACTTATAAACACCGTTCACAGGGGAACCGCTGACCAACTTGGTTCCCAAACCGTAACCGTCAATGCAAGCACCGCTACTTTTTAATTTAGCAATTTCTCGATCGTCCAAATCGCCACTAGCAAAAATTGGAACGCCCGGAAGGATCGATCGAACTTCCCGAGACAGCAGCGCCAAATCGCCGGAATCGAGCCGCACGCCTTCCAACTGCATTTCACCGCTGTTGACTCGATCGGCCAACATCCGCGCCGCCGCCACAGTATCGTAAGTATCGATCAGCAGCGGCGCCCCCGGAAAATAGCGGTGAAAAGCTGCAAACGCCTGATTCTCGCTGCCTTCGAGGGCAGCCACAGCCATTACCAAAGCATGGGCGATCGTACCGACAGGCTTGCGGCCCAACTTCAAAGCAGCCAAAACATTAGAAGTTCCGTCGAATCCCGCAGCCAGGGCAGCCCTAGCCGCCCAAACAGCAGCTTGAGGCCCAAAAGCCCTGCGCGTCCCGAATTCCAGCAACATAGCCTCCGGGCCCGCCACATCCCGCAGCCGCGCTGCCCGCGTCGCAATCAAAGTTTGATAATTTATGGCATTCAATAAATAAGTTTCCACTAACTGAGCCTGCCACAGAGGAGCCTCAATTCGCAGCAGTGGCTCATTGGCAAACACCGCCGTCCCCTCCGGCACCGCCCAAACATCGCCAGTAAAACGGGCTGTGGCGAGTAAAGTCCAAAATCGCTCCGGGGCACCTGCAAAAATCCCAGTGGAGTGCAAAGCCTGAATTTGCGCCGGCGAAAACCGAAATTTTTCCAAATAATCGATAACTTGAGCCAAACCCATCGCGATCGCGTAGCCAAAACCCTCTGGCAGCCTGCGCGCGAACAACTCAAAACTCGATGCCCGCCCGTCGAGTCCTTCCCCGACGTAACAAGCGGCCATCGTTAGCTGGTAGAGATCGGTCAAAAGGCTGTAATCTGCTGAAGAAACCGTCAGTTCCCGGTCTTCTAATATTTCTTCAAAACCTGTGAGCTGCAGGCTTTCTGTCGCAGTTTCCATAAGAAAAACCCCGGACAAACTTCTTTTTTTAAATTATAGTGAATAATACCATATCTGTTTGTAAAATTTTGATAAAGATTGCAAATATTGTGGAATAAATTCGCTGATTATGCCCTTTAATAACGGATTTAGGTTAATTGATACATTAATATTATGGTAAAATCAATATAAATACTTACTTTAACAAACTCAGGAATTAAGCACAAACACTCAAGCGTTCCCGATTTTTTACGAACATATTTGGTTCCAGCCCTTGGAAATATGTAGAAAACCGGGTTTCTGAGCGTCGGGATGGCGATCGCCACTGATTGAGTTGAGCAAGGAAAAATCTACCAGCAAAAGGTCGATCGTCCAACAATACGTAATTTCTTAAACCTTCAGCTTGCTTCAATGTTGCAGACCAATAAGTAATTCAAATAAATATTGCTAAACTCATCCACCGCCCAAAAATCAGAGTAATATTAAAAGTATCAGAACCCAGACAAGAGAGGCAGATTCTATGAATCTTTCTAAATCTTTGGCAAACGCGATGCGTTACGTCTCGGAAGCAGCGGTGCGGATTTTTAGCCCCAGCGATGACAACTATCCAAATAGTGGAGTTCAACCTTTTGAGGGTAAGCTCTCCAAAAGTTCTAAATCGAGAGAATGAACAGCCATTCAGGCATTTTCTAGCGAGTTCGGCACAGGCATTCCCTTTAACAGTCAACAGTTAACAATTAATTGTTGACTGTTGACTGTTGACTGTTGACTGTTGACTGTTGACTGTTGACTGTTGACTGCTGACTGTTAATAGTAATTGTAGGTGGGGTTTCCCTTCGTTCTACCCCACCTACAATTACCAATCACCAATTACACTAAACTTCCCCAATTGACAAAAGGCAGATTCAGTGTAGAGTAAGCTTTTGAAATAAAGATTTTCGCCCCCGGTTTACTGCGTATAAATTAGAGAAACACCAAGCAAAACTAGAACCTTTTGTTACACTAGGGTTGCTTCAGTCATCTTATCAAAAACAAAACTAGCACCCTTAATATAGAAATCCTTGCAGGAGTCGTAAACTTTTTACTCCACCCCAACCCTCCCCTTACTATACTAAGGGGAGGGAGTAAGAAATTCACAAATGATTTAGGATTACTATAGGAGATGTAGTTGCAGAGGGAGGAATTAGAAATTTCATTGGAGCCGATTGCTTTAGAGATGATTGATTGAGGGATTTATCATTTTTATATAATAGCTAAACAAAAAGTATTAGCTTTAGACCAAGTTGAGTATTTTGCTGAACCCCAAAATCTGGATTTAAGAATAGTCCAGCGATCGCAAAAACCTAAAAATCGGCTAATTGTTTCCCCTTTTTCTGCTACTGGGCGAAGTCCTGAACAGTGTTTCTTGCAACCTCCTTGAACAAACCGCACCACATTTTAAGTTGCTACTTCGATAGCTTAGAGTAATTCTACTCATTGACAAAAGTGTTTTTAACTTAACTGGTGGCCAATGTGTAGACACTGGCTGCGGGCGATACCTAGCCGAAAGTTCGGGTCATTCCCCCGTCGGCAGATGGGCTGCAAGCTGGTCTTTTTGTTAGCTGAAAACTCTACTGTTAGTTAGGTCTTACGAGGGTTAATTGTCGTAAAGTGATTTTACAGGCAAGCTGCAAACAGGAGTGAGAAGATTCAAGTAATTGGACGGAAGCTTTGAACGTTTGTTGGGAAATTGTTTGTGCCTCCATTGACTTGCAAAGAATTTTCCCTTCAAATACACCCCTGCTGACAGCGCGATCGCACTCTCGAAAGGAATAGCTGATGCAGGTAAAACAAAACAAACTTTTCACTACCGAAGCGATCGATCGCTTATCTTCACCGGAACGCCTCGACGAAATGATGCAGGTGGTTAGTCCTCGATCGTGGCTGCCACTAACTGCAATTGGCTGTTTAGTTGCGGCTGCGGGGGTTTGGAGTGCGATCGGGCGAATTCCGCTGACTGTTTCCGGTCAAGGCGTGTTGCTTCTGCCCCGCCGAGTCGTGCAATTTCAAGCTGCTAGTTCCGGTCAATTGGTAAAGCTGAATATCAAGCCTGGAGATGTTGTTAAACGGGGTCAGGAAATCGGCAGAATTAATAAACTCGACCTCAAGCAGCAGTTAGAGCAAGAAACAGCGAAATTAGCTGAACTGCAAGGGCAAAAACAAGATACTAATAAGCTGCAAAAACAGTAGACTGCCCTGGAATTAAAAACCTTAGAACAACAGAAGAAAGACCTTCAAGAAAGCTTAAATAGAGAGTCAGTTGCACCGCTATTGCACCAGCAAAGTATGGTGGCATTAGAGGAAAAACGCCAAAGTTTGGAAGAAAGTTTGCGTCGAGAACAAATTGCGCCGGTACTGCGGCAGCAAACTCTGACAGCATTAGCAGAAAAACGCCAAAGTTTGGAAGAAAGTTTGCGGCGGGAACAAGTTGCGCCGATATTGCGGCAGCAAACTCTGGCCGCGATCGCCAAAAAACGCGACAGTCTTTTGCAGCGAAAACAGCACATCACTTCTTTGGTGGAAACTTTGCAGCAGCGGTTTGAAACTCGTCGCGTTCTTTACGAACAAGAAAGGGCGATCAGCGAGGATGTAATGCTGCAAGCTAGACAGGAATTCGCGGACTCTCAGATGCAACTGGCGGATATTGAAACGCAGTTAAAGGAACTCGACGTTCAGAAAACCAATAGCGATCGCGAATTCCTGCAAAATCTCAATAAAATTGACGACCTCAAAAACAGCCGGCAGCAACTCAAGGTAGAAGCTACCAATACCGAACGAGAGTACCTGCAAAATCTCAACCGCCTTAACGAAATTAAAAACAATCTCCAAGAACTTAAAGTTCAGAAAAGTAACACCGAACGGGAGTACCTGCAAAACCTTAACAAAATTGACGAAATCAAAACTAAGATTAAAGACATGGAAACCCAAGCGGTCAAACTAGCTCAACAAGATTTAGAGAAGTCGATCGCCCAAACAAATCAAATTCAGGAAGTTAAACGCAAGATTGCCCACTTGCAGAATCAGTTGACGGCCGACAGCAAAATTACCAGCCAATACGACGGCCGCGTTTTAGAAGTTAGCGCCGTTGCAGGTCAAATGCTGAACATCGGTACAAGAATCGGGACAGTTGAATCTGAGAATTCTCGCGAAAAAATGGTCAGTCTTGTCTATTTTGCTGACAGAGACGGTAAGCAAATTAAACCGGGAATGACCGTACAAGTTACCCCTAGCGTCGTCAAGCGAGAACGCTACGGTGGCATTGTCGGCAAAGTAACCCAAGTTTCTCCTTTTCCAGTTACTAATCAAGATATGTCGGCAATTATTGGCAATGAAAATTTGGCTGACAGCATCGCCAAAAGCATCGCTGGCGGCGGTGCTCCCGTGCAAATCTTTGTGGAATTGCAACAAGATCCGAACACTATCAGCGGTTATAAATGGTCTTCCTCGAACGGGCCTCCTCTCAAGATTTCCCCCGGTACTACGGCGCTAGTTCGGGTTCAAATCGGGCAGTTAGCACCGATTTCTTACGTGATTCCTATTTTTCGGTCTTTGACTGGGGTTTACTAACTGTTATGAGTCAATTTTTTTTCGTCCCCATGGAGAGATAATTGCTGACAACAAATACGTTACACCGACCGTTTCTCTTGTTTATATCTAAGTCTCTATCCCCCCTAACCCCCCTTAACAAAGGGGGAACAAGAGCAGTCAAAGTCCCCCAACAACCAGGGGAATTTAGGGGGATCGAGACTCGAATACCAGCAAAATTTATTATGGATGGGCTTCAGCCTTATAGCCGATGAAAATACCCTGGATTCACAAGTTTTTTACGCCGCGCAACTTAAGGCGAGTTCGTACTCCCACCCTCTTACAAATGGAAGCAGTAGAGTGCGGTGCTGCTGCTTTAGGAATTATTTTGAGTTACTGGGAACACCCGGTACCTTTAGCCCAATTGCGGAGCGAGTGCGGCGTTTCTCGCGATGGCAGTAAAGCTTCTAATATCCTCAAAGCAGCCCGAATTTACGGCTTAGATGCTAAAGGATTTAAAAAAACTGTTGAAGAGTTGAAAACTGTACCGCCACCTTTTATTGTTTTTTGGAATTTCAATCACTTTTTGGTGGTTGAGGGGATTAAGAAAAAGCGCGTTTATCTCAACGATCCCGCATCGGGGCCGAGGACTGTTTCCCTAGAAGAATTTAAGTCGGCTTATACTGGCGTTGTTTTGACTTTTGAGCCTGGGTCTGAGTTTAAAAAGGGTGGGAAAAAACCGAATATTGCCAGTGCTTTAGATTCCCGATTGCAAAGTTCCCGTTGGGCGATCGCATTTTGTTTAATTGCTGGTTTATTACTGACTGTTCCCCGTTTGGCTGGCGCGGCATTTACCCAAATTTTTGTAGATGAAATTCTCGTCGAAAACCGTCACGAGTGGCTGCGGCCTTTAATACTGGGAATGCTGTTTGCGGCGGTCGTTCAAGGGCTGCTAGCGCGGATGCGGCTTTTCTATTTGCGGCGGCTGGCCAACAAGCTGGCGATTTCGATGTCGGGACAGTTTCTCTGGCATACTTTACGCTTGCCTGTGGGATTTTACGCCCAGCGGTTTGCCGGTGAAATTAGCAGTCGCTGCCAAGTGAATGATAAGGTTGCTGAAATTTTATCGGGGAAACTTGCTGCAACTGCGATCGACGCGGTGATGATGGTTTTCTATGCAATAATTATGGTTATGTACGACTGGGTATTGACCAGTGTTGCTGCTGTTTTTGCAGCCTTAAACTTTTTGGCACTGCAATCTTTATCCCGCAGCCGCGTCGATGCTAACACCAGATTAGCTCAGGAAACAGGTAAGGTTGGCGGTGCTGCAATTGCAGGCATTCAATCTATTGAAACTGTCAAAGCTAGCGGCTTAGAATTCGATTTATTTTCTAAGTTTGCCGGGTACTATGCCAAAATGAGCAACGCCCAGCAAGAATTGGCTTTGCCCACTCAAATATTGTCAATATTACCAGCCTTTTTAACGGCATTAGCTGCAACTGCTATCTTAGTTGTCGGGGGCTTGCGGGTGATGAACGGCGGTTTGAGTATCGGGATGTTAATTGCCTATCAAAGTCTCACTCAACAATTCCTCCGACCAGTCAACAATCTAGTCAATTTTGGCAGCACTCTGCAAGAATTAGAAGCCGATTTAAACCGACTTGATGACGTTCTGCAAAACCCGATCGATCCAGAAGCAGACCGCGATTCTTTTAATAGTAAAAACGGTCGCGCCGCCCTTGCACCCGATTCTTTTCACCTGCAAGGAAGCATTGAATTGCGCGGTGTTAGTTTTGGCTACAGCCGCTTGGAAGCGCCGCTAATTGACAACTTGAACTTAACCGTAAAACCCGGTCAGCGGGTAGCGTTAGTTGGGGGCAGCGGTTCGGGCAAATCTACTATTGCCAAACTTGTGACCGGCCTTTACGAACCAATGAATGGCGAAATTTTATTTGACGGGGTTCCCCGCAATTTGATTCCCCGTTCTATCCTAGCAAATTCGCTGGCAATGGTCGAACAAGAGATATTTCTATTTGCCGGCACTGTTCGGGAAAATCTGACGCTTTGGGACCCGACAGTACCGGAATCAGATTTAGTGCAAGCGTGCATTGATGCGGCAATTCACGAACTTATTTTGAATATGCCGGGAGGATACGATGCTCAACTCAATGAAGGGGGGACAAATATGAGCGGCGGACAGCGGCAGCGTTTGGAAATTGCCAGGGCGTTAGTAAGAAATCCGGCGGTGTTGGTGCTGGATGAAGCTACAACTGCTCTGGATGCTGAAACAGAGTTAATTATCGATCGCAATTTGAGGCGTCGCGGTACTTCTTGTATTGTGGTTGCTCACCGTTTGAGCACGATTCGAGATTGCGATGAAATTATTATGCTAGCAGGGGGGAAAGTTGTTCAGAGAGGCACTCATGAGGAGTTGCAAAAGCTGGGAGGATCTTATGCTCGTTTGGTTGGAAATGAAGAATAAATAGCAGAAATACAGTAGCCAGCCCGACAGTCCGCCAGGGAATGAATTCCCTGTCTAATAGCGCAAGTCCTCTCAAGAGGACTGAAATGAGCGATGGTTTGATTTGGCTATTCAGTGTTCGCTATAGAGTCTTAGCTATTCAGTCGGTTAAAACTGAGATCTTGCACCATTCTCAATTAGCCCTTGCATTTGGTGCCCAAATGTGAAAAAAAGGACGTATAAACAATGTAATAAGTTAATGTTAACCATCCTTAATTACGCTCAAGCATTAGTCT